>NZ_JBFBAF010000030.1:0-138606 GCF_040682095.1 Amycolatopsis sp. NPDC051372 | reverse complement strand
GGCGTAGCCGCGGTCGTCGGTGTCCCACTTCGCCAGGTCCGCCTCGACGCCGCGGATGCGGGCGACGACGCCGTCGACGACGTAGACGATCGCCTTCAGCCGCGGCCAGCGGGCCGCGGCGATCGGGACCACTTGCGGTCCGCCTCCAGCTGCACCTTCTCGCCGGCGCCGGTCTCGCCGTAGCGGCGACTGGTGTCGGCGTCGATCTTGCGGGTACGAGTGTTGCGGTAGACGACCAGCGCGCAGTCGCCGCCGTCCTTGTAAGCGTGCAGCTGCCGGTAGAGGGTGGTGCGCCCAACACGGAAGGTCTCGGCGATCTCGGCGACGGTGTGCTCCCCCGCGTCATACATCCGCTGCGCCTGATCCAACTGCCGCTGCGTCAACGCCGGGGGCCGGCCACCGACGCGGCCACGGGCCCGGGCGGCGGCCAGGCCGTCCATCGTGCCCTCGACGATCATCTCCCGCCCGAAGATCCGGTGGAGCGCGACCTGTTCGGCCGCCCCCCATCGTTTCGTCAGGACCGCGCCGGCGGCCATTCGTCCACAAAGGAGGGTGGGACGCCGGGCTTCCGGTGCCCCACCCTCAACCGCCCGATCAGAGTCCGGCAAGCACCGCGAACGGATCGGCCACCCCACCGTTGTCGACGGCGGCGATGCGGCGGCCCAGCGTGAAGGTGGCGCCTGGGGCGAGGGTGATCTGCCGCTGGGTCATGGCCCAGATGCCGCACGCGTAGACGGTGAAGCCGAGCTCGTCGTAGAGCAGGCCGTAGGTCTGGCGGTCGGAACCGGTCATGCCGAGCCAGGGGGACGTGGGAGTGAAGTCGGCAGGCGCGGAGGCGGTGATGGTGCCGTGACCGGCGATGCCGCTGCGCTGGCCGGTGCCGTCATGGTCGAGGACGTCGCCGAGCCAGACGGTGCGGGCCACGTCGCCGGTGTTGGTGAACACCGTCTCCGCGCGCACCCACGGCTCGCCCGTGCGCACGCCGAACGTGGTCACCACGCCGATGCCGGCCACCGCGGTGCTGACGCCGGTGACCCGGATCTCGGTCGGCGAGATCAGGTCGACGGCGGTGGCCCGCACGGTCAGCTGCTGCCACGCATTGCCGCCGCGAGGCTGCGACGCCGAGGCGTAGGGCAGGTTCATCCAGTCCAACTGATCGAGGTGGCCGACGGCGGCGAGGTCGAGCGGTTTGCCGAGCGTCACACCGGGCAGTTGCGGGTCGGTGGTGCCGGCGGAGATCGCCAGGGCGAGCAGGTCGTTGGCCAGCACGAAGTCCGACGCGGTGGCCTGCGACTGCGGACCCGGCACCGTGCGGCCCTTCGCCGCTGTGGCCACCGACCTGGTGAGGTGGAAGTCCACTGTGGCCCCACCCATCGCGCCGATCGCCGCCGGTGCTGAGGCCAGGTCGTAGCCGACGCCGTTGACGCGCAAAGTGTAGGTGCCCGGCGGGGCGAAGGCGACGTACTGGCCGGCGGGGTCGGTCGTGACGGCGACGAGCCGCGAGCCGTCCTCCCGGTGCACGGCGACCTCGACGTTGCCCAGCGGCTTGCCGTTGGCGCGGTCGGTGACCACACCGGCCAGGCCGTCGCCGTCATCGACCCGGTACGCACCCGGCACGCCGTCGCGCACTTCGTAGGCCGCGATGGTGTATGCGGGCGATGCCGCGTCGCTCGCGTTGAGCACGATCCGCAGGTCGCTGCGCCACGTCTCACGCGTGACCTCGCAGCGCACGTAGCCGCGGTAGGTGCCGTTGTAGAACTTGACGTGCGGGTTCGCCGGCAAGCCGAGGCGGACGTCGGCGTCCCAGCCCGCGCCCGACGAGATGGACGAGCCCACGAACTCCGTGGCGATGGTGCGCGACTGCGGGTCGTCGAAGTCGGTCTTGAGGTCGTTGACCCAGTGCGTGTGCCAGTCGCCGCTCAGCACGACCGGGTTGGCGGGGCGCTCGCGGGCGATGAAGTCGAGGATGCGCGCACGGGCCGGCGGGTAGCCGTCCCACTGGTCCAGGTTGACGATCTTGCCCGGGCCGAGGTCGTAGTCGAACTGCGCCATGATGGTCTGCTGCGCGATCACGTTCCACGTGGCCCTCGACGCGGCGAGCCCCTCGAGCAGCCAGCGCTCCTGCTCGGGCCCGGTGAGCGTGCGCGCCGGGTCGAAGACCTCGCCGGTCGGTTCCTTGCGGCCGTCACCCAGCGCCTGGTCGGAGCGGTACTGGCGGGTGTCGAGGATGCTGAACTCGGCGAGCCGGCCGAAGCTCATCCTCCGGTACATCAGGGCGTCCGGACCGTGGGCCTGCTGTTCGGGACGCATCGGCAGGTGCTCGTAGTACGCCTGGTAACCGTTGGCGCGGCGCTCCAGGAACGGCCGCCCGTCGCCGACGCCGCCCGCGACGTCGCCGGCGTAGTTGTTCTGCACCTCGTGGTCGTCCCAGGTGAGGAAGAACGGGAACCGGGCGTGTGCCGCACGCAGGTCCGGCGAGGTCTTGTACAGCGCGTGCAGCCGGCGGAACTCGTCGAGGCCGCCCTTGGTGGTCTCGTAGATATAGTCGCCGAGGTGCACGACGAAGTCGAGGTCCTGCGCGGCCAGGTCCCGGTAGGCCGGGTACGGCCCGCCCACCCACGATTGGCACGAAACGAAAGCGAATCGCATCATGTCCGGCTTCGCACCGGGCGCCGGCAGCGTGCGCGTGCGGCCGGTGCGGCTGCGGACGCCGTCGGCGGTGAAGCGGTACCAGTACCACTGCTCCGGCGCGAGGTCCGTGGCCAGCACGTGCACGGTGTGCGCCGACTCGGGCACCGCGGTGACCTCCCCGCGCCCGATCACGTGACGGAAACCTTCGTCGCGCGCCAGCTCCCACGTCACCCGCACCGGCTCGGCCGGCATCCCGCCGGTCGCCGCGTCGAGCGGATCCGGCGCGAGCCGCGTCCACAGCACCACGCTGGTGTGGTCGGGCTCACCGGAGGCCACGCCCAGGGTGAAGGGCGCGGGGTCGAGCTCAGCCGCTTCCGCGAGCTGCCCCACCCCCAGCGCCACGGCGCCGACCGTGCCACCGGCCAGTGTCAGGAACCGCCGCCGATCCAGGGAAAACGTCGCCATCTGTCCGTCCCGTCCGTTCTCTCGTCGAACCTGGGCGAGCGTGCAGGACACGGGTGCCGGGCTCGTGGCAATGGGGTGAACGGATTCGGTACACCGGACGTCCGGTACCGGCTACGCCATGGGTCGCTGGCCCTCGAGGGGATCAGTTGGCCCGGCCGATCGAGCTTCACCCCCACAGTCCTCCGGGGGCCGGTGCGCGGTGCGGGCCAGGATGTCCAGCAGGCCGCGTTCCGGGAGGCGCTGATGGATCGCGTCTTCCAGGGCGAGCGCGGATGGGCGCCGGTCGGCGCCTTTGCGGCGGCGCAGGATCGGGCGGCCGTCCTCGAAGGGACAGGTCGGTGTTGTGCGGGAACCCGGCGTCGACCACCGCGGCGACGTCGGTCAGCGCCGCCCGGTAATGCGCGGTGAGCTGCTTCGGGTCTGAGGGGATCCCGGCCTGGCCGCAGAACTTCTCGGCCAGAGGAACGCATTCGTCCCAGGACATCAGCTGCGCGTGCAGGTTGGCGTAGGAGTCAGCGCCGACCACGGCGATGTCGCCCGAGCGCAGCTCGGAGGCGAGGTAGGAGAACACGCACACCTCCAGGTGGCGGCGCACCTTGCCGGGCCGGTCCTTCACCACCAGGACTTTGCGCGACGCCTCGGTGACGAAGTCGATGTCGATCGCCACCGTTACCGCGTCGGCCAGCAGGGCCGCAATCCCGGCGCAGGCCAACTGCGCCTGTTCTGACGGCCGGACGAGGCTGTCGCCCGCAACGCCCTGGGCACCGCACGCCACGCGGTGTGCTCCACCAGCCCCTTTTGTATTTCCCGGGGATTCTCAAGATCCGGGACGCCATCACCGCCGGCGAGCTGCAGCCAGGGGATCGCCTCCCCTCCGGCGCCGAACTGCAGGCGCGGTACGGCCTCGCGCCGATGACCGTGCAGAGCGCCATCCGGGAACTGCGCGGAGAAGGTCTGCTGGGCCGCTACACCGTGCCGAACGTCCCCGAGGGCACCTACCAGGTGTCCGCGTCCGCGCCCGACATCTCGGCCACCGAGCCTCGGCAAGTCGGTGTCACGGGCAAGAAGTCCCACGCCGGCACGGACTTCGCGTTGCCTCGCCCGGCCGCGACCCAGCAGGTCTCGTTGACCGGGACCGGACAGGAGGTCCACGCGGACGCAGCAAGCAGGTTCACCAGCTCATCGTGCAGATCCGCGGAATGGCCACGTCGGGTGCGGTTCCCGTCTCCGCGGTGATGTGGTGGTTCGCGGCCGCGCTCGGCACGATCGGCTCACCTTCGGGGTTGGCTAGTGTCTCCCGCGACACCGACCTCCCGGGGGAGACGACGGCGATCTCCAACACCCGGCCGTGAAGATCGGTGGACTCGGTGTCGGACAGCGCTGCGCGAGACGCCCGCCAACCCCGAACTGTCCCAGCGCAGAAGAAGCTCCTCGGTAGCAGGCGCCGAAAAACGCCGTGATCTGCTGTCAGTTTCCCTGTCCGGATTTGAGTGGTTCCCGGCCGGACAGAGGCGGCACTGAACCCGCGTGGTCGGCAGTATAGAGGTGAACAGATCATCGTTTCGTCATCGTTGACGGGAATCTCAGAAAGCTGACATGGCTCTTCCTTCGCTCCTCCTCGTCCCGGGTTCCTGGCACAAATCAGGCCATATGAAGCGTCTGGTGGACGAACTATCAGACGTGGACGTGCACACAGTGGATCTGACCAGCTCGGGTGATGACCCGGCCACGCTGGGAGACATGTACGAAGACGCGGCGCAGATCGCCGCCGCGGTCGCTGCCATCGACGGCCCCGTCGTGGTCTGCGCGCACTCCTACGGCGGAATTCCCGTGACTCAGGCCCTAGCGGGTGCGAGCAACGTTAAGCGCATCGTCTACCTGGCCGCGTTCCTGCTCGACGTCGGTGAGTCCATGCTGTCCAGTGTGGGGGGCACGCCCGCCCCCTGGTGGAAGATCAACAGCACGGACGGCGAGAAATACGTCGAAGCCCTCGATCCCGTGGAGATCTTCTACGGGGATGTCGACCCGGACCTCGCCCAGGAGGCGGTTTCGCAGCTCGGCTACACGTCGTATTCGGCGAATGTGCAAAAGCAGACCGAAGTGGCCTGGAAGACCATCCCCAGCACTTACGTCATCTGCGAGGCCGACAACGCGTTCCCGCCCTTTGCCCAGGACCTGTTCGCCCAGCGAGCCGGAAGGATCCACCGCATGAACACCTCCCATTCGCCATTCCTCTCACAGCCAGCTGCTCTGGCGCAGATCCTCAGAGACGAGCTCGCCTCCGCCGATGTCCGCTGATCCGGCCCTGGTACTTGTGCACGGCGCTTGGCACGGCTCGTGGTGCTGGGAGGCCCTGCTGCCCGAGCTGGCCGGCGTCGACGTCCAGACCGTGGAATTGCCCAGCGTGGTGGCTCCGCCGGCAGGGTTGTACGCCGACGCCGAGGTCCTGCGAGCGGCGGTGGCGGCTATACCCGAACCGGTTGTGGTGTGCGCGCATTCCTACGGCGGGGCGGTGGCTTCGCAAGCGTTGGCCGGGCTGCCGAACGTCACGCATGTCGTGTACCTGTGCGCGTTCGCCCTCGGCCGGGGCGAGTCGGTGCTCGGCGCGGACAAACCTCCGTGGTCTCGCATGCGGGACGACGGCTTCATCGAAGTCCGCACCCCGGAGAACGTGTTCTTCAACGACCTGCCCGAGGAAGCCGCGCGCTCGGCAGCCTCCCACCTGCGACTGCAGCACTCCTCCGCCTTCACTGAGCAACAGACCGAGGCGGCGTGGGAAAATCTACCCACGACGTACGTGGTGTGCACCCAGGACCAGGCCATCCCACCCCAGGCGCAGCGCCAGATGGCCGCCCACATCGGCGGCAAGGTCCTCGAGATCGACACGTCGCACTCGCCGTTCCTGTCCCAGCCACACGTGGTCGCCACCATCCTCCGCGAAACACTGGCCACCAACATTGAGACAGCACCAGCGCCCTAAAGGCCCCGCTTCTTGCTTATTCCCAGCGCCGTGCCGATCTCCCCGCCGGATCAGCCTGATCTACACGCACGGGGCTGATACCCCCCTCTGACGCTGCGTACGTAACTCTTCCGTAGTTCTTCCGAAGCGAACCCCGAAGTCGCCAGCCACTCTGAATGGGTACGAAACACCCGCGCACGAGGAAGGAAAAGCGACGAACACCTTGAGTGAACTCGGCGCGCTGCACCTGACCCGCCCAGGTACCGCCGCCGGACCGGACAGCTGGGCCGCCTGGCACGAGCGCCGCGCGCTCGTGCTGGACGCCCTGGCCGCCGAAGGCAGCACGCTGGCAGCTGCCTCCGCCGCGGCGGCACACCGCAAGGCAACCGAACTTGGGAAGTAGCCGGCTGAAACCGGACGTAGCCATGGGCGGCGGCCCGAGGACCGTGCCTCGCGCGGGCGGCGCGCGAGGGCGCTGCCGGTCAAGCAGCGGCCGGCAGCGCCACCTTTATAGTTCTCAGCGACGGTTGCCACGGTCGCAGCCGGGCTGGTCATCGCGGTGTTGCGCACGATGGACGGCTCCCAGATCGACATCGGCCCGATCCATATCGTCGGCGGCGCCGACATCCCCGCCCGCCGCGTAGTCCCCGAGCACGGAAGATGGCTCGGACGCGGCATCCAGCCGCGCCGGGCCACCGGTGCTCCGGGGGCGCCGATCGGCTGGCCCACTGCTCACCCACGCGTCCCAAAGGGGTTTGTCCTCCCCTCAAGACGTCCGGCGAGGGGCGCAACGGTCTTTGCTCCGCCGGCGGGGGAACGCCGACGGGCGTGTCAGCGGGGATGTTGCGGGGGTCGCGGCTGCGCGGATAGGTGTGGCGCTCGCCGATCGTGCCGTCCATGTTGCGGATGAAGTGCTCCACGCCGCGTTCGACCGCCATCTCCCGGCCCTTGGCCACGGCCTCTTCTTTCTGATCGTGCGTGTGTGAGGCCTGCTGGTTGCCCTCGACCTTGGTCTTCCACTGGCCGGCCTCGTAGTAGCTCTCGACGTCGCCCTTCACGTGCCTTCTTCCCTGCCGGAGCGTGCACTCGCGCACACCCTCGGCGTTCGAATACCCGGGCCCCCGCCACAGGGAACGTCGGTTTTGAGCAACCACCCGGCGGGGTAAATTCGGATGCCCCGAGGAACGCGTGGCGGCGGAGTGAGGGGAGGAGACGAAGTAGATCTCGCCGACCTCGAAAAGGAGCACTACCTCGACGTCGACAACCCCGAAGACTACTTTCCGGTTGACGAGGATTTCGCTTACGAGAGCTGGCGCGACGACCGACTAGCCGAATTGTAAACAGACAAATCGCTAGTCCGGAGAAGCACCCCTCCGGTGCCGGCGAGCCCGGTGACCCGGGGTCTGGGAACCCCCGGACTCGCAGGGCGCGACGCTACGCGAGCGCGGCGCCCCCGGGGCGAGCACCCAAAAGGCTCTTCCCCGGTCCTCGCACGCACGCGACGTCGCCTCGTTCACCGCCGCCGAGGCCGACCAGCTGCGCCGCGCCAAGGGCTCGAAACGCTCCAGCGCGAAGATGGCGCGGCTGGCGGGCCGGTTCTTCGAGGGCAACTACGCCAACCGGATCCCCCGCGACCTGGCGGTACGGATCTTCGAGCAGATCCACGCCTTCTCCGGTTATGGTTTCCCCGGTCTGCCATGGGTTCAGGAATTCCGAAGGGTCTGCTTGGGGAACACGAGTGCCGACCGCCGGGTTCGTGAAGTCTGGCAGCCGGGTTCGCGGGCGAGCCGAGTGCCTGCGGCTGCAGGTGTCGCGCTGCCGCGATTCCTCGCCGGTGCGCAGCTGCGGGAGCTGCCCACGCGTCGCCACTTGCCCGGAATCGCCCGGCGACTACTGCGGTTCAGCCACGCCTGCCTCGAGCACCGCGAGGTTGCGCACCGCGTAACGGTGGTGCTCGGCTTCTTCCTTCAGCACTACCTTGAGGCAGCGGCGCACGACGTACTCCTGCTCGGGATACGGGTCTGCCGGTTTGCGGCCGCACACCCGGTCGAGCTCGGCCGTAGTGAGCCCGTCGACGACCCGCCGCATCGCGGCCATGCGGGCGAGACGCGGCGCGAGCACCTCGTCGAGCGTCGGGGTGGCTTCGAGGGTGAGGCCGAGCTTCGCCGCCTCATCGGGCGGCGTCCCTCCGGCGGGGAAGCCCAGCGGGTGGTAGGGCGCTTCCTCCTCGAGCACGGCGTTGCCGAGCCAGGCATCGCAGGCGAACAGCAGATGCCGTTGTGTTTCGACAAACGACCACTCGCCGTCGACCTGCTCGTGCAGTTTGGCCGCGGGCAACAGCCTCGCCCGGTTGAGCGTCGCGCTCCACAGGGTCTCGATGGCGTCCCAAGCAGCCCGGTAGTCCTCGGGAGAAGCCGCATTCCGCGCCAGCGCCCGCGCGGGGTGCCGGCGGTCGAGCTCGGCCTCGACGTAGGCGGTCACGTCGACGTCGTTGACGACGAGGCGCTCGAAGTAGCCACCAAGGTAGACGTCGCTGCCGTAGCAGTCGACGATCTTCAGACCGTTCACCTCGCAATCGCGGATCTCGAGGCCGGCGAGGTCGCACAGGTGGATACGGGCACCGCGGAATTGGTCGCTCTCGGCGTATTCGGAAGCCATCGAAGCAGTCTCGCTGACTCGTCCGCACGCGCCACGTTCGGAAGCGGCCTGGCCGTCGACTCGATACGCGGCGCCGGACGGCACAGCACGACGAGGTCTTGGCCCAGAAGTGACAGTTCGGGATCCCCTGGTTGACCGGCCCGCCGACGGTCTTCGGGTGACGGAGCTCAGCGACAAAGACCGCTTGTCCGTCCTGAACGCCTTCTACGCGTTAGTAGTCACCCGTTCCGGTTCGTCACGTCCTATTGGGCAATCCAACCGCACTCGTCGACCGCGTCTCCCACTTCTTGTACTGCCGCTCGGTCCTCCGTCGCCGTGCCCCTTACTGGGGCGCCGAAAATGGGGTGAGGTGCCCCGGTCGCGGGCGTAGCGTCGGCGACCATGATCGGTGAGGTGAACACCGGAGATGACCCGGCGGACGGCTGGTTCCCCGAGAGCGTGGCCGCGGGCTACGACGGCCCGGGCGGCGCAAACTTACCCGAGCTGGTGACGCCTGTGGTGGACGTCCTTGGGGATCTGGCCGACGGTCCGGTACTCGAGTTCGCCGTTGGGACCGGTCGGATCGCCGTGCCGTTGACCGCTCGCGGCGTGCCGGTGAGCGGCATCGAATTGAGCCGGGCGATGGCGGCGCGGCTCGGGAGTAAGCCGGGTGGCGCCGCGGTCGAGGTCACGATTGGTGATATGACGACGACGCGGGTGGCCGGCCGGTTCTCGATGGTCTATCTGGTGTACAACACGATCAGCAACGTGACCACGCAGGATGGGCAGGTCGACGTCTTCCGCAATGCGGCCGCGCACCTGCGGCCCGGAGGGTTGTTCCTTGTCGAAGTAGGCCTGCCGGACCTGCGCCGCCTGCCACCCGGACAGGGCATCGTCCCGTTCGCGGTGGCCCGTGATCGCCGTCGTAGGCGGTTGGACCGTGCTCGGACACCCGGAAAAGGCAGTACTGGCCGTCAGCGGGTCGCGGCTCGTCCGTCGCTTCGGTGTACGTGCCCGATGCTCGGGATTGCGCGGCGCCGGTGCGAGACGAGGCAGGCTTGCTGCGCCGACGGGCTGGAACGATGTTCGTCAGGAACAGCTGGGGCTGGCGCAACTCGCCGATTCGATGCATCTCAGTGATGCGGTGCTCACCGGTCGCGTGTGCCAGGAACCGGGCATTTTCCCAGCACAGACGGCAATGCCCTCGGCGTAGGGACGCTGTCCGCGCACACGTCCGGCACGTGCCGGGCGGCCAGGCGCGGTCGTGGGCGTAGCAGCCGGTGCACCGCTGCCGTGCGAACATCAGGCCCCAGCCCAGACAACCTTCGCAGGTATCGGCAGCCCGTGCGGTCGACCAGGACTTCATGCCGGCGGCAGCGATCGCCCGTCACGCCGCCGCGGCGTCACCTTCGGCCGCGTCACGTCGGTGTCGCCTGTCGCCGCCAAGCGCCCGGTGTCGCGCGTGGGCATCGGGAAGACTTCCGGCTCCGGGGTCATGATCTCTTCAAGGCCACAGTCGAGCACAGCGCACAGGGCGTCGAGGTCGGAACCCTTGAAGCTGGCGGGGTTTCCCGACCAGAGCCCAGACATCTTGCCCACCGAGAACACGACACCGCGTTCGGCCAGCATCCGCTGCAGCTCGCTGGCTTTCCAGATGCCGCGCTGAGCGGCAGCCAAGCGCAGGTTCCACTTCATGGCAGGAGTCCTTCCAGACGACCCGCGGCCCGCTGCTGGCCTGCGAGCAGCGCTTCCTCGATCCGGGTGCGGTGAATGTGCACGTACTTCATCGTCGTGGCCACCCACGCGTGCCCGAGAATCTCCTGGATCGACAGCAGATCGGCCCCGGCCAAGTAGAGCTCGCTGGCGCAGAAGTGCCGCAGTACGTGCGGTGACAACCGCCCGACCCAATTGGGCAGGTGCATGGCCGTCACCGCCGCAAGACCAGTCCGCAGCGCATTACACCCAACGCGGCAGGACGACCCGTCGCGGTTGCGCCGCTCGGACAGGAACAGAGGTACTCCAGGCCGGGTGTGGTCGTCGCCGAAGTGGCCCCACACGTCCTCGACGAACCACCGCAGCAACCGATCAGCGCCGTTGATCAACGGCACCATGCGCTCCCGAGGCCCGCTGCCGCGGCTTCCTTTGCCGACGCGGACGTGTAGCTTCCCGAATCGTCCGAAGTCCCACTTCACGTCGTCCAGATCCAGGCACCTGGCCTCGTTGATCCGCAGCCCCACCAGCGACGACAGCTTCGCCACCGTGTAGTTGCGGGCCGTCGGCGCTAACTTGCGGCACGTGACCAGCTCGTCGCGCCACCCGGCGAACAACACGTCGAGCTCCGCCGCGGTCGGAGGAATCCGCAGCCCCGCGGTCTTGTCGCCGCGCGGCCGGTTCATCTCATCGATCGGGCACTCGACCACACGGTCGGTCAACTCGTGGAGCTCGACCTTGTGTCGCAGCTCCAGGAACGCGAAGTACGTCGTCAGTGACTGCGCGCGAGCATGCCGAGTCCCGCGAGCGGCCTGCCGCATCGCCACCCCGAAGTAGCGGTCCGCATCCGCTGGCTGCATCTCCCACAACGGCCGCTCGAACCAGCCTCGCACGTGCTCCAGATTCGACACGTCGTGTCGGATCGTGCTGTCGGCCAACCCGGCCGACGCGCGCGCCAGCACGAACCCCGTCATGACGTCGGTCTCGAAACCTGCGAGCTGCTCCGCATCGACCACCGGGCGCCGATCGCGCAAGTCCTGCACTACCGCGAGCGCCAACCCCACCACCCCTACTTCACGAGCGCTGTTGATCTATCGGAATCTACGTAAGAGTTTCAGAAATACTGAAATCTTGTCATCGTGAGGTGGATCACCCACAAGCCCAGCGAACGCGCTGGGCCTGCATACCGTCGCCCCGCGCTTCCGCCCTGACGAACCCATGAACCCGGGCGGTGTCGCACAAGGCCCACTCCATGAGCTTCGCGCTGCTGGTCTACGCCTCGGCGTGGTTCAAGCGCTACTACCCCGCCGCGTCCCCGCAGTCGCTCGTCGCCGGCGCCGATGCCCGCCGACATGGCGTCGTCACGCACAACCCCGACATGAACCTCTCACTGCCGCACGCCACCGTCGAACGGGACCCCGACTCCGCTGGCGGGGTGGCGATCCGCCTCGGCCTGGCCAGCATCCGCCAGGTCGGGCAGGACGTCGCGGAACGGATCGTCGACGAGCGCGACGCCGGCGGCCCGTACGCCTCGATCGGGCAGCTGACCCGAACGCCTCAGCTCGACCGGCCTGTCGTCGAAGCCCTCGCCACCGCCGGCGTGTTCAGCGACCTCGGCCCGGACCGCCGCGCCGCGCTGTGGGCCGCCGGGGCCGCCGCCGCGACCCGCCGAGCACCTGCCCGGCCTCGCGCTCGGCCACGACGCACCCGCCCTGCCCGGGATGAGCGCCTTCGAACTCGCCACGGCCGACCTGTGGGTTACCGGCATCACCCCCGACCGCCACCCCATCGAATTCCCGCGCGCCCACCTCAACCAGCTCGGCGCCATCCCCGCCGGCCGGCTCCTCGACGTCTCGGACGGAACCCGGGTCAAGGTCGGCGGCGCCGTCACCCACCAGTAGCCCCCGGCCACGGCGGGCGGGATCACCTTCCTCAACCTCGAGGACGAGACCGGCATGGCCAACATGATCGTGTCGATCGGGCTCTTTCACCGGAGTAAGCGGCTGCTGCAGAACTACAGCGCGTTCGTGGTCCGTGGGATCGCGCAAGTCGGGCAGGGCACGGTCTCGCTCGTCGCCGACCAGTTCACACCCCTGGACCTCAAAGCCCTGGCGTCGAAATCGCGGGATTTCCGGTAGAGGCCCCGTCGGCCTGGTTCAGGCCCCCGCGCTGGCGCGGTGGTCTCGTGCACCCCACCCTGGTGCCTGGACGGTGCCGCCGGCCCTGTCTCCGGCGGCCCGGTGCGGGGTTCGGCTCGGGTTGGGGCCGCGTGTACGCCGCGCTCGCACGACGGCTAACCCGTTTCCGGTATCCGGAAATCCCCGGGTCGTTCCGGCTAGTTGATCAGATCACTCGGATGAGCTGTCTTTTCCGGTCGCTCGGCGCTCGTCTTCGTGCCGCTGGTTCCAGGCTGCGACCTTCCGTTCCCGACGGCTGTCGAAGTGCGCGTCGCGCCGGGTCTGCCAGGGAGACATGGCCAGCCGGCGGGTGACGAGGAGCCGGTGCGGCGTGAAGTCCGGGTCTGTTTCCTTGGCCACTTCGAAGCCGGCCGCCGTCAGGATCGTGTACATCGAGTCCTGCATCGTCTCGAAGATGGCGTTGTTCAGCCGATTGAACGCGGCCGCCTCCGGCCCCTCCCAGAACGGGTCGTCGCCCCAGGCGTCCTGCGTAGCGTCGGTCAGGATGGTGTGCGTGTTCCAGTCAACCGTGACGCGGTTGTCCGATTCTTCGATCAAGACCTCCGCGCCCGCGGTGAACTCCACCAGTTGCCCCGGGGTGACCGGAAGTCCGGCGGCCACCAGCTCAGACTTGACCATCTCGGCGAGGCTCCTCAGCGAAAGGCGACTCAGGTAGTCGTCGTCATCGGGACCTTGGGGCAGGTTCACGGCTATCAGGTTCACGGCTGCTACATCGCCGCAGCTCGCTGTGGTGCAACACCAAGGGCGCCGGTGATCAGCTGTCGCTCGGGTCGGTTGGGGCCATTGCGCCGCACTCGACCATGCCCTGCAGCGTTTCGGGCGGTAGCAGTGACCGGCGTGGCCGACCGTGTTCCGGGGCGAACGGCGGGCTCGCCCCTTAGAAACGTCGACCGGAGTCCGCATCCCGGGCTCGGTCTGGCTCGTGACCGCCACCCGCCCGCAGGATGACCAGAGCCAATCCACTCTGAGGTCTCGACCATCACGACGCTCCCAACCCAACCGTGAGCATCGTGACACCAGCACTCACCCCTTGTCCGGTCAACGGTGTGGCGCCGGCACCGACAGCTATGGCTGAACAGCCCGGCGCTGCTGGTGCGCGGCAACGCCCAAGTCGGCCAGAGCACCATGTCGCTGGTCGCCGACCAGGTCACCCCACTCGACCGCAAGTCACCTGCCGAGGCGTCGCGGGCCTTCCGCTGACCTGGCCGCGCCGACCTAGCCCGAGCCGACCGTCGGCTCCGGGATACGGGAAATCGGCTGGGGCAGCCAACGGGCCGCTCACAGAGCGGGATCAGCTCGCTTGCCGGTAGCGGTCCAGGATCGCCGTGTGCAACGCAGGTCCTGAGACGTCGAAGGTCAGCATGATCTCGGCTACCAACCCCTCGTTCATCCTGGTCAGGCTGAGGGCGAGGTGTTCGACAACGATGTGCCGATCGTGCCCGGCCTGCGCCTCGCGGACGCTGTACTCCAGACTCTTCTTGGCACGCGCGGTGAACGGCAGGTACCCGGGAGAAGCCGCCCCCACGGCGCGGTAACGACCGGTCACCGCCGAGGCGGGAACCGAGACGGCAGCGACACGACGTCCGCGGCGAAGCAAGCGCGGCGGGATCGCACGACCGGAGACTCAGCCGCGACGGGCGCGGCCCACGGTGCACAGCATTGGCGGCTTCGGCACGAGCCTCGGCACCGAAGGACGCCACGATCCGCGCGCACAGCGTCGAGATCGATCCCGACGGCCGCCAGCGCGTCCCCGTCAAGGTCTCCGAACAGTCTGGCACCGCCACCAAGGCCGACCCGGCGGACGATTTCCTCCTCGACGCGGTCCGGCGTGATGCCCCGCTCGCGCAGGACGTCGGCAGCGGGCCGGTCGGTGGAGGAAACGGCGAGCAGGAGATGTTCGCAGCCGACATAGCGGTGCCCGAGCCGACGAGCGTGTTCGGGGGCATGGACAACCACGGCGGTTTCGGGTTCGTAGGAACCGGTCCACCACGAATGGAGGTGTCCACGGGCGGTGAGTCGTCGAAAGCAGCGAACAACGTCTCCACGAGGGCGTACCTGTGGCCGGGAGATGAGCGGAGCCGCAGTCGCCAGCACGGGTGTTTGTGGATGAACCACCACCCGCTGGTCATGCCGTCGTCGTCAGCGAGGTGAGCAGCGGGGCCGGGTGATGGGCGGCGGTGCGTTCGGCGTGGTCCCAGTTGCAGAAACGAATGCGAAAGCGCGGCGACTCCGGTTGTCCGTCCTCCAATTCGCCTTCGGCGGCGGCGAGTAGCGAGCCGAGGGCAACGCGTCGCGAGACAGAGCGGCGCAACGCCGGCGTATCAGTCCTGAAACCCGATTATCTTCTTGACCGCCGTTTTGATTCCCCGTTCGACCCGGGTGACCGGCAGCCGTTCGAAACGGAACTCCGGAGACACGATCCGTCGCGCGCCGAAACGTTCCTTGAACTGGCCGAGTGTCCCGGTGCCGGATTCGCCGAGGTAGTAGTAGCGGCACCTGGCCTCGCACGCGTCCTGGATCGCTCGCGCCTGTATCAGATCGGTGGCGCGGTAGTGCTTCAGTCGTTCGTCCATGGCCCCGCGGAAGTCGTGCGCGTTGACACCTCGTGCTACGAGGCAGGCCGCGGCGGGCCGGCCGTCGACGCGGGCCACCCACACCTGGAAGCGATCGCCCAGGCGGCGCCCGATCGCCTCGAACTTCTCACGTGGGTCGCGCCGGTGCAGTCGGCGCCTCGCGAGCCACGCCGGCTCGTGCTGCTGGCGCGCCCATCGCAGGACCGCTCGTTCCATCAGTGCGTAGAACTCCGGAACGAGTTCGCCCCCGGTGCCGCGTTCCACCGTGACGCCCTTGCGCTCCGCAGTCCGGACACCACGCCGGGAGTTCTTGGTGAACCGCTGCGTCCACACCTCGTCCCACCCACCCTGCAAGTCGAGCAAGTGCACGTGGTGCGGATGGACCAGAGCTCGCGGGTGGTGCGCGTCGCGCCACGCGTCCACCTCAAGTGGGCCCGGCGACACGGACTGGACCACAACGCGCCGCTTCGCCAGGTCCTCGAGCACGGCGTTGACCTCACCGGCCTGCACCCCACCCGCCGCGAGGAGCCCACCGAGCCCACACGCCGGCGGATTGGACTGCTCCGCCGTGAAAAACCCGACCGCCAGCGGACGCCGGAGCATCGGCAGGACGAGCGTCCGCCCTCCGGCCGTTACATACAGCCTGCTCGCATCTCGCAGCGGATGGGCGTCGCACATCGCGTCGGCCCATTCCGGAGATTGGCTTTCCAGAGCGTACGGATCACTGCGCATGATCGCCACCCACTCCGCACGAGGAGCCGGACTGATCATTTTCACCAATCCGTCAGCGGCCGGTACGTCCACCCGCCCATCCGACAGATTTTGCACACCTTTCCTGTCCATGACGCGGCCCCGTTCGCTCTTCACCCGCGGCCGTTGCCCCAGGTGGCATACCTCGTGATTCGTCCGATTCGCCGCAAGAGTTACACAAGATCGTTGAAATTTCTGCCCGGACAAGTCATCCCGATCGGTAGTTCCGCTGTAACAGCCGCAACCGGATCAGCGAATTCCCGATGATGAGGTGATGTCGCGAATACACGCGGCGAATCTGTGCACACGAGCGGCGAACCATGCTGGAGGGCTCTTCGATGAGGCATTCGCACGGCGAGAAACCGATCTTCGACGGTGATCTGCTCGTCGTGGCCGACCTGCTCTCCGACTTGACCGAAATCGTCCACCGGCTGATCGATCGCGTGGCCGCACAGGACGTCCTTGACGCCTATCTGCTCGCCGCCGCCGCGGTCCAGATCGTGGAAGACCACCTCCAGCGGGACACTTTCGCCTTGCACCGCGCCGTCTCGTACCTCCGTGACCGGGGCACAGCCGCGGTCGTCCCCGAGTTGCTGGGCAAGGTCGCCACTGCCATTGAAATAGCGACATCGTCACGGGCCGCCGAGCGGCGAGCAATCCGCTGGCGGGACACCGCGGCGACGTTGCGCGACGTGGCCGCCCTGCACGTGGTCACCGACCCATCGGAGGCCAAGTTCGAGTCGTGGGCGACCGCTGCCGTCCGCCTGCGCGGCTCCCTCCCCTCGCTCGACCGCGACCTCGCCGGTGCGGTCCTTCGGATTCCGTCGTGTTTCCGGAGTTTCGATCAGGAACCGGCCGACATGGTCGCGCTCGCGACGCGGCTCCGGCTGCGGTATCCGGACCGCGGACGGCCTGTTGTCGTCCTGGGGGTGCGCACTTCGGGCAGCTACCTCGCCCCGCTGGTCGCGGCGGCGTTGCGCGACGCCGGCTTCCGAGAGGTGCACGCCGAGACGGTACGGCCGAACCACCGGCTGCGGCCGCCCTTGCGCGCGCTGGTGCGGTCGGCCGCATGGCGCGGAGGCAGGATCGCCGTGGTCGACGACCCACCCGAGACCGGGCAGTCGGTCGCCGACGTCGCGTCCGCCGTCTGCCGGGCCGGAGTGCAGGAAAGCGCTGTCACGTTGCTGCTGCCTCTGTTCGCCGACACCCCGCCGGCTACTTTGGCCCGCTACGACTCGGTCACGTTGCCCTATCGCGAGTGGGCGATCCACGACCGGCTCGAGACCGAGGTCGTGGTGCGGTCGCTGTCCGCGCTGCTGGGCCGTCCGGTTCGTTCGGTCAGCCGGGTGCCTCACATCGGGGTGTCCCGCGGGCGGGAGCACGCCCGCGCCGTGTTCGACGTCGGGTTGCCCGATGGCGAACCCCGGCGCATCGTGGCCGCCGGGGCCGGGCTGGGGTTCTTCGGGAGGCATGCGCTCGCCGTCGCGCACGCGGTGTCCCACCACCTGCCCCGCACCTACGGTTTCCTCGACGGGATCGTGTTCCGTGACTGGTTGCCGACCGAGCAGCGGCTCCGGGCCGCCGGTCCGGCCGACGCGGAACGGTTGGCCGGCTACGTCCGCGACCGGGCGGCCGCTCTGCCGGCCGGAGCCGACCACGCCGCCGGGCTGGCCGGCCGGCAACCGGTGTGGGAGGCGGCGAGCCGGGTGCTGCAGCGCAACTACGGCCGCGCCGGCGTGGTGCTGCGGCCCGTTCTTCTCGATCCTCTGATCCGCCGTCTGTGCGAGGTGGCCGAGCCCTCCGTGGTCGACGGCGCGACCGGCCTCGACCACTGGTTCCGCGGTGTCACCAGGCTGTACAAAGTGGACGCTGATGTCCGCGACTTCGCCAACACCGATCTGGCCTGCTACGACCCGGCGTACGACCTGGCCGGAATCGATCCGGGTAGCGCGGACCCCGAGTTCGCGGCGTCCCTGCGCCGGGAAATGCCGTGCGATCCCGAACGGTTCCTCCTCTACGAACTCGTGCACCTGTGGGACCGGGAACGCGAGGGCCGGGCCGTGCACCGCGCCGGCGCGCGAGCCGTCCAGCACTACCTGCGTGAAGTGCTGTTCGCCGGAGTGCACGCCGCTGCGGATGGCGTGGTGTGCGCACTCGATGTGGACGGGGTGCTCGAATCGGACGCGCTCGGGTTCCCCATGGCCACACCGACCGCCGCACTCACCTTGCGCGCGCTGCTGGCCCACGGCTTCCGGCCGGTCCTGGTCACCGGCCGTTGCTTGGACGAGGTCCGCGAGCGGTGCACGTCCTACGGCTTGGCGGGTGGTGTCGCTGAGTACGGATCGGTCGTCTTCCACGACGGAGCGGCGCACGATCTCGTCCCCGGGCAGGGCGCGGACGCGCTCGCCCGAGTCCGCGACGTCCTGGCGACCCGGACCGACGTGGTCGTGGACGAGGACTACCGGCGCATCGTCCGCGCCTACCGGCGCGGTTCCGGTGGCGTTCACCGGGCCCTGCCCGCTGAGGTGGTCGAGCGCGTGCTGGAGCAGGTGGGAGGCGCCGTCTCGCATCTGCGCGTGATCGCGGGCGACGGCCAGACCGATTTCGTCGCCGCGGCGGTGGACAAGGGCACGGGGCTGGCCGTCCTCGCGGCCCGGCTCGGGGTCGACACGGTGTCGTGGGCGGTCGGGGACACCGCGGCGGACCTGCCGATGCTGGAGGCCGCGACCGCCGCCTACGCACCCGGTAACGCGGACGAGCGGGTGCGCGCGTCCGGGGTGCCGGTGCTTCGCCGGCGATACGCCGCGGGGACCGCGCGGGCCGCGGCGCTGTTGCTCGGCCATCGTCCGGGCGCCTGCGAGAGGTGCCGTCCGCCTGCCCACACCGCGCGCACCCGCACCTTGCTGACCCTGCTCGACGCGTCCAACGCGGGCGCGCGAGGACTGCCCGGGGCCGTCGCCCGGTGCTTGTCGAGGGCCGCGGTGAGCACCCGATGACGACCGCGATGCGCGGGCAACCGGAGCGAGCGGTCGCTGCCCGCGGGGCACCTCCCCGCCGCTCCCTGTACGGCCACGGCTACGCCCTGGTCCTGAGTTCGGCGCTGACCTCCGGGATCGGCCTGGTGTTCTGGATCGTCGCCGCGCGCAGCTACGACCAGGCCGTACTCGGCCGCAATTCGGCACTGGTCTTCGCGATCATGTTCCTGGCCGGGATGGCACAGCTGAACCTGGTGAACCTGCTCATCCGGTTCGTCCCGGTGGCCGGGCCGCGGACACGCCGTCTGGTGGCCCTGGCCTACCTCATCGGCGGCGGGCTGGCGGGTCTGGCCGGTCTGGTTTTCGCGCTCGGCATCCGCTGGTGGTCGCCGGACCTGGCAGAGCTCCTGCACGGTCCCGTCGCGGTCGCCGGCTGTGCCGGCGCCTGCGCGGTCTGGGCCATCTTCGTGATGCAGGACGGGGTGCTGACCGCCATCGGCCGGGCGCGGATGGTCCCTGTCGAGAACCTGGTGTTCTCCGTGGTGAAGCTCGGATTGCTCGCGGCCCTCGCGGCGGCGTTGCCCCACGGCGGGATCACCGTGTCGTGGATGGCCGCCACCGCGGTGGCGGCACTCGCGACCACCGCGTACCTGTTCCTGCACGCGCTGCCCGTGTACGAGGGCACAGCGACCGCCGGCGAGCGGATTTCGCTGAGGTCGCTTGTCGGCTACCTGGGCGGTGACTTCGCCGGTGCGACGTGCTGGCTCGCGTGCACCCAGCTGCTGCCGGTGCTGGTACTCGGTGTGCTCGGCGCCCGGCCGACCGCGACCTTCGCGGCGGCGTGGACGATCGCCTACGCGCTCTACCTGGTCCCGGCGGCGATGGGACAGTCACTGGTGGCGCACACGGCGCTCAACCCCGAGAGCGTGGCAGCGGCCCGGGCGGGGGTCGAGCGGCGGTCACTGTTCCTGCTGTTGCCGGTGGTCGCCGCGCTGGTCCTGGCCGCGCCCTGGGTGCTGCGGCTGCTGGGCCCCGCCTATGCCGATGCCGGCCGCTGGGTCCTGCCGCTGATGGCGGCCTCGGCGTTGCCGAACATCGTCGTCGCGGCCGCGGTGAGCCAGGCCCGTGCGCTCAGGCGGACCGGGGTGGTGGCCACGGTCCTCGGAACGCTCTCGGTGCTCGTGCTGGGCCTCGCTTTGGTCCTGATGCCGGCCTTCGGCATCGTGGGGGTCGGGCTGGCCGTGCTGGCCGGGCAATCCGTCCTGGCGGGCATGATCTTTTTGCTGCGGGCCGAGTGGGTGCCGCGGCCTATCGTCGGCCCGCTCGCCGACGTGCGAAGCCGGGGCTTGCTTCGCCGGATCGCCCCGACCGCACTCAGGTCCCGGTCGTGGTGCCTCCAGCACCGGTTGCGCGGGCTGTCGGATTCCGCGATCGCGTCGGTCGGCCCCGGCGACCGCCGGGCAGCGCTGCTCAAGGTCGCCGACACCGAGCAGGGACGAAAAGCGCTCCTTCGGGAGGTAAGCGCACTGCGCCGGCTACATGAAGATCTCCGGCTGGACGGCTGGCGGCACCTGGTGCCGGCCGTGTACGACGTCGGGGACGCACTGGGCGCCTCCTACAGCATCCAGCAACTGCTGCCCGGCGCGGACGCGCGCGCCCGCATAGCCGATCCGGCAGGACGCAACCGGTTCGCCGCCGCGGCGCTCACCGCCCTTGCAGGACTGCACCAGTGCACCGCGGAACTGACCCGGGTCGACGAGCGCCTGGTCCGACAGCACGTCACCGCGCCGGCGGAACTGGTCCGTGCGGCGGTCGCGAAACGCGCCGGATCCGCGGTCGACCAGCTCGTGGCCGAGCTCTCCGCGGGACTGCGGGACCGACGTCTGCCCGTGGGATGGATCCACGGCGATTTCAGTGCCGACAACGTACTCATCGATGCCGACGACCAGGTGACCGGCGTCGTCGACTGGGGGCAGGCGACCAGCGCCGGGCTCGTCGCCGTCGACGTGGCCGGCCTCGTACTGGCCACGGCGACGGCGGCGAGCGGGCGGGAGCTCGGCGCGGTGGTCTGCACGTGGCTCGCTCCGGGTGCAGCGCCCGCACTCGCCGAGGTGCTGCACCAGCGAAGCACGCTGGGTGGTGACCCGGTACCCGTTCGCACGCTCGTGCTGCTGGGATGGCTGCACATGGTCTCGGCCAATCTCGCGAAGTCCTCGCGCTACGGCGCCAACCCGATCTGGTTGCGCCGCAACGTCGTCGCGGTGCTACGCACGATCCGCCAGGAGCTGCCGTGAGCGCCGATCCGGCGTCCCGCGCCTGGGCGAGCCGGCGAGCCGGCCGCAACTCCGAGCAGACCATGGTCCGCGACGGCGCGTCACTGGTCGTGGGCGCCGTGCTGACCTCACTCGTCGGCGTCGCCGCGTGGGTCGTGGCCGCTCGCCTGCTGCCCCAGGACGAGGTCGGGCACGCTTCCGCATTCGTGTCCGGATTTCTCCTGGTGGCCGGCCTCGGCGACCTGGGACTGGGCGCCGCCCTGATGCGCTGGGTTCCCCGCGCCGGTGTCCGCCGCACCGGGCTCATCGCCCGCTGCTACGGCCTCGTACTCGTCGGTTCCGTAGTGGCGGCGGTTGCCGTCCTCCTGCTACCCACCGGCGACGAGATCACCGAGAGTCTTCCCCGCTTCAGCACCGCCGCGTTCCTGTTCGCCGCAGTGGCCTGGGCGCTGTTCCAGTTCCAGGACGCCGTGCTGGTCGCGCTGGGCCGGGCCCGCTGGGTGCCCTACGAGAACGCCACGATCGGCCTGGCGCGCGTCGGCATCCTGGCACTCGCCGGACCCGCGCTCGGCGCCACCGGCATCCTGCTGTCGTGGATCCTCCCGGCCGTCGCGGGTGTGGCGGTGATCTCCGTCGTGCTCTACCGGGTGCTCACCCGCGAACCGGAACCCTCCCTGGCGCAGCGCACCCCGGTGCTCCCGGACCGGCGCGAGGTATTGCGACTGCTCGCGCCGACGTATCCGGCGAAGGTGACCGGCGGCGTGCTGACCGACCTTGTGCCGTTGCTGGTGATCGGGAGGTTCGGCCCGGCGACGGGCGCGGTCTTCTTCCTGGTGTGGATGGCCGGGAACACCGTGGACTACGCCGCGATCAGCTTTTCCCAGTCGGTCATAGTGCGGATCGCGCACGAACCCCACCGCACCCGGGAACTATTCGGAATCGGATGCCGCAAACTCGCAATGGTCTTCATCCCGTCGCTGCTCCTCGCGGTCGCGCTCGCGCACCCGCTGCTGTCGGTGTTCGGCCAGGCCTATGCCGACCAGGGCGCGTGGTTGCTGCGCCTGGTCATGCTCGGTTGTCTGCCGAGACTGCTCATCACCCTGGTGGTCGCGGCGGGTATCGCCCACGGACGCGGACGACTCGTCGCCGCGCTGGAAGCCAGCAGCGCACTCGGGGTGATCGGCGTGGTCGCCGTGGTTCCCATAACGCACCTGAATCTGGTCGGCGTGGGCTTTCTGATCGTGCAATGCCTGGTGGCCATCGGCGCCGTCGGCGTGCTGTGGCGGTGGCGGAACCAGGCGACTCGGCCGAAAGAGGCCCTCGGATGAGCGCCCGCGGCCGGGTTGCAACGTGCGTATTCCTCGCGGCGACGTTCGCGACCGCCGCGTGCGCGCCCTCCACATCGGACGGTCCGCCCACGGCCACGCCGACCACCGCACCCGACACCGGCACCCGGGCGAACTCGGCCTTGCCGCGGCCCAGCCACGTCGTCGTGGTGGTCTTGGAGAACCACGGGACCGAGATCTCAGGCAACAGCCAGGCGCCGTACCTCAACGAGCTCGCCGCCGCGGGCGCCCGCTTCACCGACGCCACCGCCATCACCCACCCGAGTCAGCCGAACTACCTCGCGCTGTTCTCCGGCGATCCGCACGGCGTCACCGACGACTCCTGCCCGCACACGTTCAGCGGTCCGAACCTGGCCCGCCAGCTGATCGACGCAGGCTACGACTTCGGGGCGTTCGCCGAAGACCTTCCCGGTCCCGGCTACCCCGGCTGCCGGTCCGGCGACTACGTGCGCTGGCACTCGCCCTGGGTGGACTTCACCACGGTCCCCGCGGCGGTGAACCGGCCGTTCACCGCGTTCGGACCGGACTTCACGAGACTGCCCACCGTGTCGTTCGTGATCCCCAACATGTGCCACAACATGCACGACTGCGACACTCGCACCGCAGATTCTTGGCTGCGGACCCACCTGAGCGGGTACGCAAGCTGGGCAGCCACGCACAACAGCCTGCTCGCGGTGACATTCGACGAAGCCGAAGACACCTCGACGACGAACGGAATACCGCTGAGCCTGACCGGTCCGATGATCCGGCCGGGCACCTACCCGGAGCCGGTGAACCATTACCGGTTGCTGCGGACCCTGGAAGCCATATACAGCCTGCCCGCACTGGGACACGCCGCCGATACCAAACCGATCATCGATGTCTGGCGTGCCTGACCCGGGCAGCGGGCGCGGCGCCCCCCGCGACCGTCCGCAGTGGAACCGGAAACCGGCGGTCCCCGAAGCCGGTGGCGCTCTCGCCGCGGCACGCCGGCGCGCACTTGCTCTCGCCGGGCCACTGACCCGTCCCATCGGGTCGCTCATCGCCGTCCGTACGCAGGCACCGGAGGTCGTCCTGACCTTCGACGACGGGCCCGAGCCGGAGGGCACCGACCGCGTGCTCTCGGCATTGTCGGACCACGCCGCCACGGCGACGTTCTTCGTGCTCGTCGACCGCGCCCGGCGGCATCGCTCACTAGTGCAGGAAGTGCTTGCGGGCGGGCACGAGATCGGCTTGCACGGAATGGACCACCGAAGGCTCTCGCGGCTACCGTCCGCCACCGTAGGCACGCTGCTCGCCTCCGCCACGGCACAGCTGGAGGATCTCCTGGGCGCGCCGGTCCGCTGGTTCCGACCTCCCTACGGTGCGCAGACCCCGGCGGTGTGGCGCGCAGCGCGCCGTCAGGGACTCACGTCCGTCCTGTGGGGGCCCTGCGCTTGGGACTGGCTCGACCGGCCGCCCGAACTGCTTGCCGCGCAGGCCTTGCGCGGACTCGGACGCGGTGCGGTGTTGCTGGCCCACGACGGCCATGCGGGACCGGAAGACGGCGCGGACGACGGACCGCGACCGGCGTTCGATCGTGGCGATCTGGTCAGACGTGTGCTGGCCGGCCTCGACGAACGAGGGCTTCGAGGCCGCTCACTGGGCGATGCCCTGGCTACGGGCGAAGCGCGGATCGTACCGTGGTTCCTCCGATGAACCGCGGTCGGATGGCCGGTGTGGTCGCGGTTCTGCTCGCCGCAGCCCTGCCGGCCTGCTCCCCCTCGGCGAGCACGGCGGTCCCGCCGGAGCCCGTCGTGGGCGTGACACACACGCAAGACAGCGCGGACGACTACCCCGCCGCGCAGGTGGTGGCCGCGACCACGACCCTCGCCAGCCACCCGATGATCCAGAATCAGTACTTGATGGGATGGGGTGTGGACAACCCGGAACCCGCGCCAGGCGTGTTCGACTGGTCGTCCTTGGACCAGCGGATGAACCTGATCGGGCAAACCCGCGGCGTACCTGTACTCACCCTCGCCGGCGCCCCGGATTGGATGAAGGGAGGTTCGGCCGGCACCACAGACTGGAGCCGGCTGAACACCGCACCCACCCGTGCGCACTACCGGGACTTCGCAGCACTCGCCGCCGCCGCGGCGGCGCGCTACCCGCAGGTGCGGTATTTCCAGGTGTGGAGCGAGCTGAAAGGCCTGTACAACGAAGCCGCGAACCGATGGGACTACGAGGCGTACACCGAGCTGTACAACGCGGTCTACGACGCCGTGAAAAAGGTGCGCCCTGATGCTCTGATCGGTGGCCCGTACGTGGTCCTCGACACTTGGTCAGCGGCGGGAACTCCGGCGCCGTCAGCTCTGTCCGGCCCGTGGGGCGTGGTCGACCAACGTGCGCTCGACGTGATCGACTACTGGAACACGCACAAGCACGGCGCCGATTTCCTCGTCATCGACGGGTCGAGCGGCACCCGGGATGCCGGCCTGACCACCGACGCGTTCCGCGCGACGGCCATGTTCGGCGCGGTCAGCAGCTGGCTTCGAGCCCGGATCGGACTTCCGGTGTGGTGGGCGGAGTTCTACCCCACGCAACCCGGCGGACCACGCTGGTCACAGGAAAGCCCAGCTCCGGCCGCATTGACCGTGGCCGCGGTCGCCCAGGCACTGCGCGGTGGGGCCGCCCGGATGCTGCTGTGGCAGCCACAAGCCTCTGCCGACGTGCCCAGCGCGGCATTGTGGACGACGCCCACCGCGAGCACCGCCGCCGAGCCGCTGCCCCTCGCTGTGGCCTGGACCTGGCTCGCGGCCAATGTCGACACCCGGACCACGATCGACTATTCGACGGCCGGCACGATTCTGAAGATCATCGCGGAACGGGAGGTGCTCACCGTCAACCTCACCGCTGGCGAATTGATCCCGGCTGGACAAAACAGACCCGTGCCGGCTTATGGACTGCTGATCACTCCTCGCCGCTGATCGCCCACAGCCAGCGCACGAGGTTGAAAAATTGCCCAGCTGGAGATTACGGCCGCATAACGTTCAAGCTTCCGTGATTCAGACATACCAGTACCGTCCGCGTGCACGGCGTGTGGCCACGAGCGCACCGTCTGGGGTTGCCGCCAGCACAAACTCCCGCGCAGGCCCCCGAAATATGCGACCTGACCTGCGAAATTCTCGTGCCCGCCAGGACACCGCGATCGTCGCATGAGCCACTCGCACTTCTCGTGAATCGTCACCGCCCCAGCCGCCATTTCTTTTTCACCGTAACGGTCACCAATCGGTGTACGACACCCATATGTCAGCTTAAATCTGGGTAACTTAACGCAATGGATCAGCGCCGAATGAATCGAGAAGAGGAGCGTTCGATGGAACGGTGCGCGAATCCGAAGATCAGCATTGTGATTCCCGCGCGCAACGAGGCACGCAATCTGGAAGTGATCCTTCCGGAACTGCCCGAAGTTGACGAGGTTGTGCTGGTGGACGGGCATTCGGTGGACCAGACCGTCGAGGTCGCGCGCAGGGTACTGCCCTCGATCGTGACGCTGACGCAGACCCGGCGCGGAAAAGGAAACGCACTGGCGTGTGGTTTCGAGGCCGCCGGCGGGGACATCGTCGTGATGTTCGACGCCGACGGGTCAGCCGACCCGGCGGAGATCCCCGCCTTCGTGGAAGCTTTGGTTCGGGGCGCCGACTTCGCGAAGGGGACCCGGTTCCTCCGGCACGGTGGCAGCGACGACATCACCGCGTTGCGCCGAGCCGGTAACGCCGCGCTGAACGGGTTGACCAATGCCCTGTACCACACGAGCTTCACCGATCTCTGTTACGGCTACAACGCGTTCTGGCGAGACATCGTGCCTCAGCTCAAGTTGCCGCCGACCACCGTGCCCGCCCTCGCCTCGGGAGGCTTCTGGGGTGACGGGTTCGAGATCGAGACCGTGCTGAACTGCCGAGTGGTCGCAGCGGGGCTGAAGGTCGCCGAGGTACCCAGCTTCGAACGGACCCGGATCTTCGGCGAGACCAACTTGCGTACGTTTGCCGACGGCATCCGGATCCTTCGCACCATCTTCGCGGAACACCGGCGATACCGAGCTCGGAAGAAATCGGGCCTGTCCGGTACCGGCGACATCACGGCGCAGGAGATCGCGTGATGGCCGTTTCGGGGGAAACCCGCGAGCGCGCACTGGCGACTTCGGTCGTTGTCTGTGCTTACACGACTGCGCGGTGGCACACGATCCGCGCCGCGCTTGCCTCAGCCGCCGGGCAAACCCCGGCTCCGCTGGAAGTGCTGCTGGTGGTCGACCACAACCCGGACCTCGCGCACCGCGCCCGCGCCGAACTGTCGGGAATCAGAGTTCTCGACAACGAAGGCGCGCGCGGCCTGTCCGGTGCCCGGAACACCGGGATCGACCACAGCGTCGGAGACGTCATCGCCTTCCTCGACGACGACGCCGCAGCGCTGCCCGGCTGGCTGGCACACCTGCTGGCGCCCTACGCGGATCCCGACGTTGTCGCTGTGGGTGGCGCGGCTCGTCCACAGTGGGCGGCCGGGTCCGGCCGTCCCGCCTGGCTTCCGGCCACTGGAGTGCTGGACTGGGTGGTGGGCTGCACCTACACCGGCTTGCCCACCACGCTCGCCGAGGTGCGCAACGTCATGGGCTGCACCATGTCCTTTCGCCGCACCGTGCTCGACACGATCGGCGGCTTCTCCACCCGGGTGGGCCGGGTGGGCGCGCTTCCCCTCGGATGCGAGGAAACAGAGTTGTGCATCCGCGCCCGCCGGCGGTTGCCCCGGGCGCGCATCCTCTTCGAACCGCGCGCGACCGTGACCCACCAAGTCAGCGTGGACCGGCTGACCTGGTCCTATTTGCGCCGCCGCAGCTGGTCCGAAGGGGTATCCAAAGCCGCGGTGAGCCGGCTGGCCGGTACCGGACCCGCGCTCGCCGACGAGCGCCGATATGTCGCGCGCGTGCTGCCGGCCGCCGTGGGACACGAGCTGGTCCAGGCCGCACTGGGACGACCGGCGAACGCGGGCAAGGCGATCATCGCGATCGCCACCGCACTCCTGGCCACGGCCGGCGGTTACTTGCGCGAGTCGGGGCGGCGACGAACCGGTCCGGCGCCTGCCGCCGCCGAAGCCGCCGGCACCGCGCCCGCGACGGCGGTCACCGAACTCGACATACGCCGCGGGCCGGCGGCACTGCCGGTTCCCGCAAACCCTGGGATCGTCTATCGCGACGCGCAGGTGCTCGTGCGTGACGGGCGCTGGACGGTGGACCTGCTCCGGTTGCCCGTCACCGGTAGGCGCGTGAACCCCGGGGACCTTCGCCTCGCCGCTCCACCGGCGCGGCCCGAACCGAGCTCGTGGACCCCGAAAGTGAGCGTCGTGGTACCGACGGCCGACCGCGCCGACACGGTTCGCCGGTGCGTGAAATCGTTGCTGGCGACCGACTACCCGGACCTGGAAGTCCTGCTGGTCGACAATAGGCCGCACGCGGCCGAAGCCGCCGCGCTGGTCGAACTCGCCTCGGGCGACCCGCGGACCCGCTACCTCGCCGAAGCCGAGCCCGGTGTCAGCCGAGCCCGCAACACCGGTCTGGCCGAGGCGAGCGGGCCGCTGGTCGCCTTCGTCGACGACGACATCGAGGTCGACCGGTGGTGGCTCGTCAACCTGGTGGCCGAACTCGCCGACGAGGCCGTCGACTGCGCGACCAGCCTGGTTCTGCCGACCTCACTGGACACTCCGGCCCAGCGGAAGTTCGAGCAGCTGAAGGGTTTCGGCCGAGGCGTGCGCCGCCAGGTGTTCGGTCCGGACCTCTCCGGCGGCGGCTCGCAGAACCCGTTCACCCCCGGGCAGTTCGGTCCCGGCGGTTGCGCGCTCTGGCGCCGCTCCACCCTGGCCGGCCTCGGCGGGTTCGACCCACTGCTCGGCCCGGGTACTCCCACCCGCGCCGGCGAAGACCTCGAACTGTTCCTGCGGCTCGCGCGCGCCGGTGGCTCCATCGTCTACACGCCGCACGCGGTGGCGTGGCACGAGCACGCCGCGGAATGGGCGGAGCTGCGCGATCGCTTGCACGCCTACAGCATCGGGTTGTCGGCGATGTTCGTCCGCCACCTGCTGCAGCGGCCTGGGGACGCCGGGGCGGTCGCTGCGGTGGTGCCGAGCCGTGCCCGCCGGATCCTGCTCGCGCGATCCTCGCCACGGGAGGGCGGCTCGGCCCGACCGGGTGCGCGGCTGCTGCTGGAGCAGCTTACCGGCCTGGCGTGGGGGCCGGCAGCGCTCGCGCGCAGCGCCTGGCGCGCGCCGTCCAGGTGGTCACGATGCCCCTGAACGAGCGGCGAGCGGTGGCCGCGGTCCTGCTCGGCCTGACCGCGACCGTGCTGCTGCTGGCTGCCTTTCGCGTGACCAGCGAAGTGCGGCTCTACTTGGACGTCGCGTTCGTGCTCCTGGCACCGGGGTGGGCGGTGGCCGTCCACGTGCGCCTCGCCACCCACGCCCTGGAGTGGATCACCGCGATCGCGATCGGCGTGTCGGGGACGTTGCTCCTCGCGCAGGTCATGGTCTCGACCCACTGGTGGCACCCGACGGTGGGGTTCGTCGTGATCGCGGCGGCCACGTTTTTGGCGCTGCTGTGGCAGCTCATCGCGCCCCGCGCCGCGGGGGCGGCGCGGTGACGAGACTTGCCCTGGCATTTCCTGGGTTCCGGCGGTCCAGAGCCGACCTCGAAACGCCGACGCAGGTTTCCGTCCCAGGCAGTCCCGGCTGGCAGTGGCGCGACGCACTGAGTCCCCTGCTGGCCCTCCTCGCCGCACTGCTGTGGCTGCTGGGGCTGCGTCCGGTGCTGCCGACGCAGCTCGGCAGCACCGGTTTGATCACCGTGCTGTCGCCGGTGCTGCTGGCGTCCTACCCCGTACTCGTCGCCGCGGTGGTGCTCGAACTGGTCCGGCGGCGTCCGCGGCCGCGGGTGCTGGCGTGCGTCACCACGCTGGGCGTGGTGCTCGTCTACGGCCTGCAGCCGGCGACCGAACAGACGGCCCGGCTGACGGTTTCCTGGCTGCACACAGGTTTCGCGCGCTACATCGCCGAGAACGGGCACGCGCTGGACGGCTACGACGCGCGGTTCTCGTGGCCAGGGTTCTTCTCCTTGACCGCGTTCCTGACCGAGGCGAGCGGCCAACCGGACGCGTCCCCGCTCCTGCAGTGGGCGCCGACGTTCTTCGCCGGTGCCGCCGTGCTGGGGATGCGAGCACTCGCCGCCGCAGTCTTCGGCAACGGGCGCGCCGGGTGGCTTGCGACCTGGATCTTCCTGCTGGCCGAGTGGACCGAGCAGGACTACCTGTCGCCCCAGGCCGCCGGCTACCTGATCATGCTCGCCGCGCTGGCGCTGACCGTCCGGTACCTGGTGCGCCCCGGCCTTGCCCATCCGGTGCGGTCGCGGCCGGGCCGCCGCCTGCCGCCGACGAACCTGCCACGCGAACGCTTGGCCGCACACGGGCTGATCCTGATCTTCGCCCTGGCGCTCGCACCCACTCACCAGCTGACTCCTTTCGTGCTGGCGGGGCTGCTCCTCGTCATGGCGCTGACCCGGCGGCTCTGGCCAGGCTGGCTACCGTGGCTGGTCCTGGTACCCGCGCTGGTGTGGTTCTCCCTGGGCGCCAAGGATTTCTGGCAGGGCCAGCTGCACATGGTGATCGGCGACATCGGGCAAGTGACTTCCTCGGTCGACCAGGGCATCACCGGCCGGTTCACCGGCGACGCGGGACGGACGGCCATCCTGATTGTGCGCGTGGCTCTGACCGGGGCCGTCAGCGCGTTGGCGCTCGGCGGGTGGTGGGTGCGGCACCGCCGGGGTCTGCACTCTCTGCCCCTGGTGGTGCTCGCGGCCGCTCCACTGGCGATGGCAGTGTTCCAGTCCTACGGCGGCGAGGTCTTCGTCCGCTGCTACCTGTTCGCACTACCGTTCGCCGCCCTGCTCGCCGCGGGGGGACTCAACGCGGCGCTCGGCGCGCGAGCTGCCCCGGGAGCGCTGGCCACGACGACGCGGGTGACTCACCGGTTCCCCCAGGCCGGGCCCGTTGTCGTCGGGCTCGTGCTGACGTCGCTGGGCCTGGCGACGATCACCGCCCGAGGTGGCGGCGACGCCTACCTCAGCTACACCCGCAGCGACGTCGCCGCGGTGGCGGACGCCTACCGACTGGCCAAGCCCGGACAGACGATCAGTGGCCTCAGCGCCGACGCCACACCGCTGGGCTTCGACAAGATCGGGGTGGTGTCGCAGACCTCGATCGAAGACACCTGCCCGCGCTACGTCCAGGTGACCGACTGCGTACAGGAAACGGCGCCGGACTACCTCGTGGTCATTCCCTCGCAGGACAACTACGGGCAGATCTACTACGGGCTCCGCGCCGGCTGGACCGACAGACTCGTCGCGGATCTCGTCCGCTCCGGGAAGTACCGCGTGGTATTCGACGAAGGTGGGAGCCGGCTGCTGGCCCACACGGGAGGAGAAGGGCGATGAACGACGCGTTGCTGGCCCTGCTCACCGTTGCGCTGGCAGCCGCATTTGGTGCGATCGTGTTCGCGCGCACGGTGCTGACGGAACGGGCCGTAGGAAGGCACGGCAGGCCACACGCCCGAACACCGCTCGTGCGCCGGCTCGACCGGGCCGGCGTGGTCGTCACCGCGCTCGTCATCGCCGCGGTCGTGTTCCGCGTCGTCAACACGGTGCTGTGAACGAGTGGGCTATACTTGCGGTCAACCCAGGCTCTCTGGAGGGTCGCCATTAGTATCCCCGCAGAGCGCGACCAGTGCCGTTGCGGTCACCATCGCGATGCGCACACTCATCTGCGCGGCGGAACCGAATGTGCACTCTGTCCGCCTGGCGGGTGCCGCCGCTTCCGCACGCCGGGCCTCCTGGCGAAAATTCTTCACCGCCTCCGCCCCCGCGGCTGACGTCTCCGGACGCCTGAGCCGCAACTAGATCGACCCACGGCCACTCACGAGCGCCCGTGATGGACGCAATCGAGCCGTACCGCCACACCGGCAGAGTCGTGGCGCCGAGCTGCGAGTCCTGCAGGTGACAACCGGCCGTGCAGCAAGTCACCGAGCCTCGCTCGTCTGGCCAGCATCGGTGCAAATGGGGGTCGATGAATTGCAGAATTTTTGTATTCGAAATAACTAGCCGATGGCCCAGGCCGTCGACGACCTACCGCTCCTGCCGTTCGACTGTTCCTGGAGCCGATACAGCCTCGTGGATGTGCCACGACTGGCAGCGGTTGCACCAGGCGAAGCCGGGGGCGGCACTAGGATCGGCTGCCAGGTCGTCGAGGGTGTTCTTATCTGCGTCGGTGATCGGACTGCGGTGACCGCATTGCAGCATGCAGTTCGCCACGTTCCTTCTTCGCCGCGTCCATGACGGCCGGTCCTATGACCCCGTTCGTGATCGCTGACAAGATGGTCGACGTGCTCAAGCCACAGGACCGGCCGATGACATCGGACGCACTACCAAGATCCACTCGCCAGCGACGGTCACGGGCGACCGCTATCGGTGGTCCTCACAGCGGTGACATCAACGACTGCACGATGTTCACCCAGGTCCCTAACCGGAATCGAGCTCTGTCGGCGGGTCGCGGCCGCCGACCCGGCCGGGCAGGGTGCGGGCGGACAAGGGCTATTCCAGCCGCGCGATCCGTCCCTACCTGCACCGACGGCACATCCCGGTGACAATCCCCGAACGCCGTGACCGGTAGGCCAACCGCCTGCGCCGAGGCCAGGCCGGTGGCCGCCCACCGGTCTTCGACCGCGTCGCCTGCAAACGCCGAAACATCGTCGAACGCGGCTTCGACCGCCTCAAGCAATCACGCGCCATCGCCACCCGGTTCGACAACAAGACCGCCATCTCCTACCAAGGGCTCGACCTGGCCACCCTGCTCATCTGGCTTTTGAGGACACGCCCTGGCTACTAAGCCGAAGATTCCTCAAGGCCGTACAGATACAGGTCGGAGCGAACCAGAGACCGCTGCTCTAAGGGATGTCTCGTAACCCGGTGTGGGTCTGGTTGCCTAGATAGTTGATCATGGTGTGGTGCAGGTGATCTCGGCGTTGCGGTCGGAGTGGATTGCCCCGTTCACGGGGTTGGAACCGGGTCAGTTCCGCAAGTTGGTACGGATCGTGGCGAAACGTGGCGGTGACGAGATCGCCGATGGCCGACCTGGTCGTCAGTGGCGCCTTGACCTGGCCGATCGTGTGCTGCTGGTCGCGACGTACTGGCGGACGAACCTGACGATGCGCCAGATCGGGCCGCTGTTCGGAGTGTCGCATTCGGCGGCGCATCGAGTGATCGACACGATCGGGCCGCTGCTGGCGCTGGGCCCGGTCCGCACACGGCGGGTCGACGCGATCGCGATCGTGGACGGCACCCTGGTGCCGACGCGGGATCACCGGCTGGCAGCACCGTCGAAGAACTACCGGTACTCGGGCGAACGTGCAGGTCGCGATCGATGCCGACACCCGGTTGGTGATCGCCACCGGCGACGCGCATCCGGGCAACGCAGGCGACTGCACCGTCTAGGGCGCCTGCGGCATCGAGCAGAAGTTGGCGGGGCGTTCGGTGATGGCCGACGGTGGCTACCAAGGCAACCCGGCCGTGATCATGCCCTATCGCAAACCTCGTGACCGCAGCGATCTGGCGGACTGGCAGGAAGACCTCAACGCCGACCATCGCAAGATCCGGGCCCGTGTCGAGCACGCGCTGGCGCGGATGAAGTGCTGGAAGATCCTGCGCGACTACCGCCGCGCCGCCAGCACGCTGAACGACACGGTCTCCGGCATCGCGCATCTGCACAACATCCTCCTCGCAGACTGATCCGCAACACCAGTCCCACCAACCACAAGATCAGTTACGAGACATCCCTTAGCGGAGGTCACCCAGCGGGTCATGAGGCGATCGGCGTCACGAGCGCGCTCGGCCCCTGACGATTTTGCGAGGAATCTGCTGAGGTGGTGTGGCTACTGGTGCTGGTCGCGCGGGCGCACCGGGAGCGGCAGGGCTCGCGACCGGCACGGGCCTACCGCGTGGCGACGTCCCGGCATCCGGCTCTTCCGCTCTGACCCGCTGTCAGGGCCGGTAGCCGAGCTCGCTGCCGGGCCGGGCGGTTTGGCCGGTGCCACCCGGGGAAACCGGCGGGTGCCGACGAGCGAGGTGAACCACATGAACGCACCACGCCAGGTGGCCGTCGGGGTACTGGCCGACGAAGGGCTACCGGAGCAGGTGATCGCCGCGATCGCCGACGATCTGCCCGGGATCTTCGCCGCCCGGGTGAGCGGGAAGACGCGGTGGCGGGTGGAGCACCAGGTGGCGCAGCTGCCGCTGGACGGAGACGGTGACATCCCGATGCGCACGTTGTCGCAGCAGCACCGGCAGAACCAGGGCTGGGACCTGCTGGTCCTGATCACCGATCTGCCCCGGCGCGCAGGGACGAAACCCGTCGTCGCAGGAATCGACGTCGAGCACGCAGTCGCGATGATCTCGCTGCCCGCGCTCGGCGCCGTCCTGGTGCGTCACCGGGCACGGGCGTTGCTCATCCGCGTGGTGCGGCAGCTGGTGTCGCGGCTCGGAATCGACGCGGATCACGGCCGACGGGGAGCGGTGGCACGGTTGCGTGAGGCGCTGGCCCCGACGCAGCGGATGTCCGGCGGACACCAGTCCGCCGCGACCCACCTTGCTCTGGTCGGGCTGCGTGGCCAGCTACGACTGATGGCGGGGATGGTGCGGGACAACCGTCCGTGGCAGCTCGTCCCGCACCTGGCGGGCGCCACCGCTGCGGCGGCCGGGACTGCCGCCTACGGAGTCATCACCAGTTCGTTCTGGAAGCTCGCGGCCGCGCTGTCCCCACTGCGGCTGGCGGGGATCACGGTGGTCACCGTCCTGGTCATGGCGGTGTGGTTGATGGTGTACAACCACCTGTGGGACCGGCCTTCCGAGGCCATCGAGCGACGCAAAGCCCTGATATACAACGTTTCCACGGCGACCACGCTGGCGGTCGGGGTGGGGTGCATGTACGCGATCCTGTTCGTGCTCGCGCTGCTCGCGGCCGTCGTCCTGATCGACAGCGGCTATCTCGCGCAAACGCTGGGGCACCCCGTCGGCGTGGGTTCGTACTTGAACCTGGTGTGGCTGTGCAGTTCGGTCGGGATCGTCGCCGGTGCGCTCGGGTCGAGCCTGGAGGACGAGGAGACCGTCCGCAAGGCGACCTACAGCCGCCGCGAGCGGGAACGCCAAGAGCGAAACCGGCGCCGACGGGAAGACCGGACGTCCCCTGGCAGGGAATGTCCCACGCAGACCGCGCGAAGCGACGAGTGACCGACGGCGTTGCAAGCAGATCACCCCCCCGGTGGCCGGCCGCAAGGTCGAGAGCGACGTCGGTGATCATGTCTTCTTGGCCGCCGACCATGCCGCGGCGGCCGACTTCCACGAGGATCGCTCGGGTGCCGAGGCCGTACCACGTCGCGGCCACCTCCGCGTGGCGCACAGGAAACTCGAGTAGACACCGGCGTAGCCGAGGCTGAGTGTTTCCCGGTCCACGCGGCCCCCTCGATCCTGCAACGGACGGACGAGGTCGTCGGCAGCGTCCATCAGCGGAAAGAGGTTGCAGCCGTGCTCGTGGCCCATCAACTCGGCGACCGCGATGAAGGCTCGAGGGGTCAGTTCCCGGCGCCCGCGCCCTGCCCGGCCGGGGACGCGTCCACCCGGGTCGCGCCGTTCTCCACCGCGACGACGCTGTTGGCGACATCGAGAACGAGGTTCTGGTGGGCGTGGATCCCCAGTTCCGTGGAGGGACGTCACGCTAGGCGCGGAAGCGGTCGCACACGCCGTCCATGGTCAGCCGCCCGCCGGAATCGGTGACATGCACAATACTAGTTGGCCAGACGCCAATAGGCCTTCAAGATCAACTTGAGTTTTCCCCAGGTCAACCGCATGATCGGGAGATGCAAAGTGGGCCGGGTCGGGCTCGAACCGACGGCCAAGGGATTATGAGTCCCCTGCTCTAACCAACTGAGCTACCGGCCCCTCGCTGACGCCCAGTTTGCATTAGCACATGAGCCCCAGTTCGCTCCAAAATATCACAGGGCCGCGGGCGCGCCGGTGGAGTAGGTCGAACAGGTTGTCGTTGTGCCGTGGAGTGGGACTCGTCGTTAGGTTGCAGGGACGTCGCCGCCACGACCTCGGCCTGGAGGGTTGAGCAGTGGGTGCCGCACGACGTCCGCCGGGGTCGTGGATGGTTCGGCTGGCGCTGGTGGACGCGTCGGCCGCGCTGAGTGCACAGCCGAGCTGAAGCAGCCAGGTCAGCTGCCACCGCCCGCACTGGTCGGGTGACTGTGCGTACCACGTGACCGTCCGTGACGCACTGGGCTTCGGCGGCCCGCCCGAGCAGGGCCGGCGATGCGCCCGCCGCGATTCTTCTGCCTGCCCCGGCGAACTCCCTTCGTGAGGAGCAGAACCGGTACGTCGCCGCTCCGCCACAGAATGTCAGTCGGGGCCCGCGAAGCTCACCCGTGCGCCGCCTCGGGTGAAAAAGCCGTGCCGCCGGGAAAATCACGGGACTTGGTGCATGGAAACCACGTCGAGGCCGAGGACGCGGAACAGGCTCAGCAAGCGGTGCAAACGTTCCTCGTCGGTGACGTGGCAGTAGATGATCGTTTCCGGTGGGGCCGCGGCGACTTCCAGCTCGCCGAAGTCCACGACGGCATGGGCGGCGCGGTCGGACAGGCGGCCGGAGACGCGGAACACATAGCTGGACTGCGACACTTGAGCCTCCCGTCTGGCCCTTCGAGCGCCCCTCGCCGCCACCGTCGCGCGTGCGCGGGTGGGCGTCCTCGCCCGTGCCGGATGAGCTCGTGTTCGGGCGGTGGGCGTGCGACAGTGGGTGACGGCGGGTCGGAGGGAGAAGAGGGTGTCCCACAACGAAAAGCCGCGCGTGCCGCGGCGCAAGAGGAGTGTGCCCGAACTTCCGGAGGGGTTCGTGTCCCGGCCGCGGCTGTTGAAGGCGCTCGATCGCGCGGCGCCGGAAGCCGCAACGATGGTGTGTGCGCCCGCGGGGTCGGGCAAGACGTTGGTTCTCGCGGAATGGCTGCGCGGCGGCGGACTCGGTTCCGCGGCCTGGCTTTCGCTCGACGCCGCCGACAACGACGGGCACCGGTTCCGCTCCGGTCTCCTCGACGCGCTCACCCCGGCGGCGCCCGGCCTGCACGACTTCGACGCGGGCAGCCCGAGTTTCCTGGCCGACCTCGTCGACGCCCTCGACACCCTGCCCGCGCCGCTGCGCCTCGTCCTCGACGACGTGCACGAGCTCGTGGCGACGGAACCGTTGCACGACGTGGAACAGCTGCTTCGCCTGCGCCCACGCGGGTTGCGACTTGTGCTGTCGACGCGCTGGGACCCACCGCTGCCCCTCGCACGCCTGCGGTTGTCCGGCCGGCTCGCCGACCTGCGCTCCGATCACCTGCAATTCCGCCCGGACGAAGCCGCGGCACTACTGGCGTCCGAAGGCGTCACCATCAGTCCGGAACAAGTCGACCGGCTCGTCACGCGCACGGAAGGCTGGGCCAGCGGGCTGCGCCTGGCAGCCGAATCCCTCAAGGGCGGCGCGGAGTTCACCGGCACCGACCCGACGGTGAGCGCCTACCTCGTCGACGAGGTCCTCGCGCCACTGTCCGAAGAGGAGCGTCAGTTCCTGCGCGAGATCAGCGTCTGCGAAAGAGTTTCCGCCTCGCTCGCCACCGCGCTCTCCGGTCGCGCCGACGCCGGCGAGCTGCTGGCCCGGCTGGAACACCGCACGGCGATGCTGTTCCGCGCCGGCGCCGGGCGCCGGATCTACCGCCTGCACACGCTGTTGCGCGCCCACCTGCTCGCCGACCTCATGCTGCGCACCCCCCGCCGGGTGCCCGCGCTGCACCGCCGCGCCGCCGAGTGGCTGCGTGAGCGCCACCAGGCCGGTGACGCCGTGTCGCACGCGCTGGAGGCCGGCGACGCCGCGCTCGTCGCGGACCTCCTGCGCCGCCACGCCCTCGACCTGCTGCTCGCCGGCGAACACGACGTACTGCGCCGGGCTCGCGCCGCGCTCAGCGACGATGTGGTCGGCGACGACCCGTGGCTCGCCCTCACCGGCGCCCTCGAGCATCTCGACGCCGCCCGCCCCGGCGCCGCGCGCGCCCAGGTCACGCTCGCCGAACGCGCGTGGCCCCGCGAGCCCTCGCCCGAACTTCACGCGCTGCGCGGGCTCGTCGACTCCCGCTTCGCCCACGCCACGGGCTCCCTCGAAGGCGACATCGACGCCCTCGCCCAGCAGGGTTCCGCGCTGAGCGCCATGACGCTGCTGGAGTCCGGCCAGGCGCTGCTCACCGCGGGCCGCGCCGTCGAGGCCCGCCGGCCCGTGGAGTCGGCGCTGGCCTTCGCTCGCGCACACGGTCACGGGCACCTGGAACAGCAGTGCCTCACCGTGCTGGCCGGCGTCGCCGCGGCCACGGGTGACTTCCGCGCCATGACCGCCCTCGCCCGCGACGCCGACGAGCTTGCCGAAACCCACGGCTGGCGCGAGACCGTGGCCGGCGCGAAAACCTCGCTGCTCCTGGCCTGCGGAGCGCTGCTTCGTGCCGATGCCTCCGCCTGCCTGGGCCAGGTCGACCGCGTCGCGGGCGTGCTCGCCACCACCGAAAGCCTCGGCCACGGCGGCCTCACGCTGCTGACGGCGACGCTCGAAGGAACCGCGCGCTTCGACGGCGGTCAGCGCTCGGCCGGGCTGCGCCGCATGAACGACGCCCGCGTCGCCGAGGGCCCCGCTCCCCTGCCCGACGGCATCGTCGCCCTCGCCGCCGTGTGCGAGCACGACGCCGCCAGGCGCCTCGGCCGCGGCGAAACCGCCCGTGACGTGCTGGCCTGGGCGCGCGAACGGATCCCCTCGGCCGCCGAGATCCTCCTGGTCCGCGCGAGCACGCAGGTCGTGCTCGGCCGCGACGGCCACGCCCGCAACCTGCTGCGTCCGCTGCTCGACGGCGCGGTCGACCCGGTGCTGCCGTGGACGCCGGTCACGGCCTGGCTGCTCGAAGCGGAGATCGCCCTGCGCTGCGGCGAGGACGCCCGCGCGCGGCGCGCCGTCGCGAAGGCGCTCGGCCCGGCCGAACGGCTCGGCGTGCTCCGCCCGCTCGTCACCGCCGCTCCGGAGGTGCTCGACCTGGCGCTGCTCGACGTGCCGGGCGGCCGCCGCTTCACCACCGACCTGCGCCAGGCCCGCGCCGTCCGCGGGAGGCAGCCCGACGCCGTCGCGCTCACCGAGCGTGAGCGGACCGTACTGCGCCTCCTGCCGACGGTCCGCTCGCTCGACGAGATCGCCGGAGACCTCATGGTGTCGCCCAACACCGTCAAAACACACGTTCGGGCTCTGTACCGGAAGCTCGGCGTCGGCTCGCGACGGGAGGCCGTGCGCTCGGCCGTCCGGCGCGGTCTCGTGGACAGTTAGTTGGGACGTTCGGCCCTTACCTGGGCACAGCGACGTCCTACGGTCGAAGGCGTGGGTGGAGTCGGCCGGTCGGGGACCAACCGGTGGCGGGTACCGGGCGCGAAGGTGACAATGCCCTTGCTGCCACCGGATTTCGTGACGCGCCCACGACTGCTCGACGCCCTCGACGCGGCCGCCGGCAGCCCCGTCACGGCCGTCTGCGCGCCCGCCGGCTTCGGCAAGACCGCGCTGCTGGCCGAGTGGGCCACGACCCGCCCCGTCGCGTGGGTCTCGCTCGACACGGAGGACAACGACCCGCGCCGCTTCTGGTCCGCGATCCTCTGCGCGCTCGACAAAACCGTGCCCGCCGACAGCCGGGTGCACAGCGTCGCGGCGCCGGAAGGCGACAGCCGCGCCGATTTCCTCGCCGAGCTCGTCGACGCCCTCGACGCGTTGCCCGCCCCGGCACGCCTGGTGCTCGACGACTTCCAGGAAATCGTGGCCGCCGGCCCGCTGCACGACATGACCACGCTCATCCGCACTCCGCCCGCCGGGCTGCGCCTCGCGCTCTCGGCGCGCGCCGATCCCCGGCTGCAGCTCGCGCGCCTGCAGGTGCAGGGCGACCTCGTCCGCATCGGCGCGGACGACCTCCGCTTCACCACCGCGGAGACCGCCCAGCTGCTGCGGGTCACGGGCGTGCGCTGCGGCGAGGACGACGTCCGCCGGCTGGTCGAACGCACGGCGGGCTGGACCGCCGCCGTGCACTGGGCCGCAGTGTCGCTGCGGACCGTGGCCGACGTCGACGCCTTTCTCACCCAGCTCGACGGCGACGACCGCTCCGTGGCCGGGTTCCTGGCCGACGAGGTGCTCGCCCGCCTGCCGGAAGGCGCGCCCGAGCTGCTGCGCCGCATCAGCGTGTGCGACTCCGTGCCGGCCGCGCTGGCCCGCGAGCTGGCCGCGCGCGAAGACGCGGGCGCGGTGCTCGCCGAGCTGGAGCGGCGCACGTTCCTGGTCGCGCGCATCGACGACCCCAGCGCCTCCTACCGCGTGCAGCCGCTGCTGCGCTCCTACCTGCGCGCCGACCTCGATCTGCGCTACCCCGGCCTCGCGAGCGAGCTGCACGCCACGGCCGCGCGCTGGTTCGCGAACGAGGACCACATCGGTGAAGCCCTCGAACACGCCGTCGCCGGCCTCGACCGCGACGGCATCGTCGACCTCCTCCACGCCCACGCCGTCCCGTGCCTGCTGGCCGGCGACGACGATGCCGTCCGCGAAACCCTGGCGCACCTGGGTGACGACGTCGATCCCGGCCTGCGCGCGGCCCGCACGCTCGCCGCCATCCAGAGCGGCGACCCGGTCGAAACGCCCGACGATCCCCTGCTCGCCCGCCACCACGCGCTGGCAGAGGGCCGCCGTCCGGACGGGCCCGGACCGACCGAGCCGGGCACCTGGGCGGACCTCGACCGCGCCTGGTCCTCGCTCTACCGCGGCGCCTGGCACGACGCCGCCACGCGCGTCCGCGACGCCCTCGACACCGCGCGCGGCGACGGCCAGGACTACCTCGTGCTCCACGGCCTGGCTGCGCTCGCCGTGGCCGGCGCCTTCGGCGGCAACCAGGACGCCGCCCGCGCGGCCTGCCAGGAAGCCGTCGAACTCGCCGCCCGGCACGGCTGGCCGCGGTCGCCGTGGCTGGCCGTCGGCCGGCTCGTGCTCGCGTGCGACCACCTGCTGCGGCTCGACCCGGCGGCCGCCGCCCGCGACGCGCGCGACGCGGCCACGCCGCTGGGCGCGTTCCTCGAGGGCGCGGCGCAGTTCGACGGCGAGGACCGCCGCAACGGCCTCGAGACCATGCGCCGCGCCCGCCACGACCTCGGCGAGCTCGCCGCCGGCCCGGCCGCGCTCGTCGCCGTGCTGGAGCACCACGCGGCCGTGTTTCTCGGAGAACCCTTGCACGCCAACGAAGTGCTGCTGTGGGCCCGCGACCACCTCCCCCACACGCGCGAGCTGGACCTCATGCAGGCGTGGACCCACCTTGCCGCCGGCCGGCTCGACGAGGCCGCGGCCGCGGCGCGCACCCGCCGCGCGGCACTGCTGCCGACCACTCCGGTCCACGTCGAGCTCATCGAAGCCGCGCTCGCCCTGCGCGCCGGGCGCCGCACCGAGGCGCTGCGGACGCTGGAACACGCGCTGGACCTGGCAGCAGGCGGTGATTTCGCGCGGCCGTTCGCGCTGACCGAGCCGGCCGTGCAGCACCTGCTCGTGGACCACTCGGGCGGCTTCGGCCGGCTCGACGGCTTCGCCGCTTCGGTCCGCGACCGGTTGCGCCGCTTCGACCCCGCCCCCGTGGACGACCGCCTCACCGAGCGCGAGCAGGTCGTGCTGCAGCGGCTGCCGTCGCAACGCTCACTCGACGAGATCGCGGCGGACCTGACCGTGTCCGTGAACACCGTCAAGACCCATGTGCGGGCGATCTACGTGAAGCTCGGCGTGACCAACCGCCGCGACGCCGTGCTCATCGCCCGCGAGCACGGTCTCGCGTGAGGCTTCATCCGCGACAGATGAGGCCGGACCCGCGCCGGCGTCCGACGCTTTCCGCAAGCCCGGCACGGGCACGGATCCCGCGGACACGAGAGGACTCTCACCATGACCGACACGGGAGCACGAGCGCCGCACACCGAGGCCGGCGGAACCACCGGCCGCCACCCTGACTCTCAGCCGGTAATGAGCGGCTGGACCGGCTGGGTCGCCTTCGCCGCGACCATGATGATGCTGCTGGGCGCGTTCCAGGTGATCGAAGGGCTCGTCGCACTGCTCAACACCCGCTACTACGTGGTCGACGAGACCGGTCTCGTCGTCTCGGTCAACTACACCACGTGGGGCTGGGTGCACCTCGCGCTCGGCGCGCTGCTCATCCTCGTCGGCGTCGGCGTGTACATGGGCAACCGCGCGGCGCAGATCACCGGCATCGTCCTCGCGGGCCTGAGCGCGATCGTCAACCTCGCGTTCCTGCCGGCGTACCCGCTGTGGTCGATCATCATCATCGCCGTCGACGTGCTCGTGATCTACGCGCTCGCGGTGCACGGCAAGGAGATGAAGAGGATCTGACGGGGCGGTCAGGCCGGTGCGGGCCCCGGTTCCGCGGGGTCCGCGCCGGTGTCCGCGCGGGTTTTCCCCGGTGCTTCGGTCTCCTCGGCCGCCTCTTCTCCAGGCGCCGGACCGTCGGGGCCCCTGGCGACCATGCGGATGAGCGCGTCGGCCGAGCCCGCCGTCGGGTCGATGTCCACGAACAGCGCCTTGATCAGCAGTGTCGCCGGCACGGCGAGGATCGCGCCCAGCGGGCCGAGCAGCCACGTCCAGAACACCAGGGAGAGCACGGTCACCAGCGTCGACAGCCCGACCGAACCGCCCACGAAGCGTGGCTGGATGAGCGACTGCACCACGAAGTTCAGCGCGCAGTAGACCGCGACGACGACGACCATCTTCTCCCAGCCGCCGTCGAGCAGGCCCAGCAGCGCCGGCGGGATTACGCCGAGCACGAACCCCACGTTGGGGACGTAGTTGGTGACGAACGCCAGCAACGCCCACAGGATCGGCACGGGGATGCCGATGATCGCCAGCGCCGCCCCGTCGAGCACCGCCACGATGAAGCCGAACACGGTGGTCACGAGGATGTAGCTGCGGGTACCCGCGGCGAAGCGGTGGAACGCGGCGGTGAGCCACGGCCGGTCGGTGTCGATGGCGTCCAGCCGCTTGTCCGCCCAGGTGGCCTCGGTGCTGAGGAACAGCAGCAGCGCCAGCAGGAACACGAGGTTGGTGAGCACGCCGCCGATGCCGGAGAGCAGAGAGCCGACGACGTTCGCGAGTTTGCCGAGATCCAGTGAAGACACCATGTCCCGCAGCTGCTGCGGTCCCACGCCGAACTGGGCGAGTTTGTCGGTGGCGGACTGCAGCAGCTCGCTGGCCTTCGACGCGTAGGTCGGCAGCAACGTCGCGAGCTGCGCCAGCGACACGATCACCACGAACACCAGGCTCACGATCACCAGGTAGACCACCGTGACGAGCACGACCGTCGTGAGCCAGCGCGGCCAGCCCTTGCGCCGCAGCCAGGACTGCACGGGGCTCGCGGTGACCACGATGACCATCGCCAGGAACACGGGCCCGACGATGAACGCGATCGCCCGGAGGCCGGCCAGCGTGATGACCACCGAAGCGGCACCGACCATGATCACGAGCACCCGCGGCAGCATGCTCCCGGGCGGGAAAGTCGGCGCGACGGGCACAGGGCCGGATCGCTTGCGCTTCGTGGCACCGGTTCGTCCGCGCAGCTTCACGAGACCACCTCACCCTCGTCCGGGTTGGGGTGCTGCGGCGGTGCCCCGCGTCGACGGGCGACGCCCCCATGTCACTCCGGTGTGGCCGGACCTGCGCGGCGGCTCCGGCCGGTGGGTCCCGGGGATACGGTCACCGTGCGCACACGGCTCGCGCCTCACCCGTGCCGGATGAGACCTGGGCCGGCGCGTCGGGAGGGCCGGCGACGGGCTTGTGCGGGCGAGTTCGCGGGGCCGCGACGCGCGGGGCGCGGTGGCCGCGATGTCACTCGCGGCGGGTCAGTCCACAGGGGACCGTTGCGGCCTCAGCCGGCCAGCTCGCCGGATCCGCCGACGCAGGTGCGCTGGTCACCCGTCCGCCCGGGCCGGGGACACCGGCCGAGGCAAGGGATCTGCGCCCACACCGTCTTGCGCCCGAACCCGGTCTCGGGCAGCACACCCCACGTCACCGACAGGCGGTCGACGAGCAGCAGCCCGCGGCCGCGCGGGCCGGGCAGGCGGGACAAGCCCATGGTCGGCTGCACGAGGTTGCGGTCGGCCACCTCGACCCGCACGGTGCACGGGCGCAGGCTGTGCCACAACTGCAGGTGGCGCGGCCCGTCGCCGTGGTCGTGGGCGTTGGCCAGCAGTTCGGTGGCGACGAGGAGCACGTCGTCGCGGTGCTCGTCACCCAGCGTGCTCAGGTGCTGTGACACCCATCTGCGCATCGTCCGCACCGTCGCAGCCGTGGTGCCGTGCAGCGGCAGCACCCACGTGCCCGGACGGCCTGCACTTCGGGCCCCGGTCAACGGCACCACCTCCCCGATTCGCGGTAAGCGCACTTCCGACTTACCCGATCGGGTCACGAATGAATCACCGGAAGTGGCCCGGTCACGGACCGGCCCTGGTCCACAGTGGATCCGAAACTCAGCTCGCCGGCACGTTTTCCCTGGCCAGGAGCTCGTCGACCGCCTCCGCGGTACCCGTTCCAGGGCGGGGAACGAACGTGAAAGGTTCTGTCGGCCGGCGCCTCGCGAGGCCAGGTACTCAACGTAGAAGTTCAGCTCGCCCGCGCCCGGGTGGAACATCCGCTTCGTCGAACGCGGGGTCGCCTCCACGCGGTGGTCGGCCCACACGCGGCGGAACAGCGGGCTGGTCGCCGACAGTTCGGCCACCAGACGCCGGGCCCGCAGGTCCTCGGGGTCGCGGCCGACCGCGAGGCGCAGCATGCCGATCATCTCCTCGACGATGCCCTCCCAGCCGTCGTGGAGGGCACGGGCGGACTCGTCGCACAGCAGCCACCGTACGACCACGCGGTCACGCGCGGGCATGCCGGGGAAGTCCGCGAACACCAGCCGCGCGACCCGGTTCGCGGCGAGCACCTCGGTGGAGCGGCCGAGCAGGATCGCGGGCACGCGGCGCAGCTCGTCGAGCAGGCTGCGCATGCCGGGCCCGACGCCGCGCGCGACCTCGTCCGGCGGACCGCTGCGGCGCGCGGACAGGCGGCGCAGGTGGGCGCGCTCGGCCTCGTCGAGGCTGAACACCCGCGCCAGGGCATCGAGGACCTCGTGCGACGCCGTGAGCTGGCGGCCCTGCTCCAGGCGCGCCTAGTAGCCGGCGCTGAGCCCGGCCAGGGCCGCGACCTCTTCGCGGCGCAGCCCGGGCCCGCGGCGGCGGGCCGTCGGCGGCAGGCCGACCTGGGCGACGTCGACGCGGGCGCGCCTCGTCCTCAGGAACTCGCCGAGCTCGGAGCCCCTCATCGCCACCCGTCCTTTCGCCTGGTCACAGCCTGCGTCGGCCGGGGACCGGGCCCGTCCGTCGTGGACCGCCCGTACCCGCGGAGCTGCCCCGGCCGGTCGCTCGTGTGACGCCGATCCTGGGAACGGCAAGTCCTGGCTGAGCCCTCTTTCACCCGCCGGGGTCTGGCTTCATGGGCCGTGGGCACCCCGGGATGTCCGTCGAGGAGGGACACCCAAGAGATGAAGTACGACTACGTGGTCGTGGGCGGGGACGGCCGGTTCGGTCCTCGCCGCGCGGCGGAGCGAAGACGCGGCGGCGACCGTCCTGCTGCTGGAGGCCGGTCGCGCGACCGGGCCGGACGTGATGGGGGTGCCGCCCGCGTGGCCGGCGCTGCTGGGCAGCTCGGTCGACCGGAACTTCCACACCACCCCGCAGCCGGGCCTGCACGGCGTGGAGCTGCCGTACCCGCGCGGGCGCACGCTCGGCGGTCGAGCTCGATCAACGCCATGGCACACCTTCGCGGCCACCGCGCCGGCTACGACGCCTGGGGCGTCGACGGCCGGCGCTACGACGACCTGCTGCCCTACTTCCGCCGCAGCGAGACCGCGCGGCCCGGCAGCGACCCGAAGTACCGCGGCACCGACGGCCCCATGCGGGTCGGGCCGCCGCCCGTCCGGCACCCGCCGGCCCACGCCGCGCTGGCCGCCGTGCGGGAGCGCGGGTTCCCCGAATCGCCCGACCTCAACGGCGCCGAGCCGGAGGGCGCGACCTGGCTGGAGATGAACATCGTCGACGGCGCGCGCCAGTCGCCCGCCGCCGCCTACCTGCGCCCGGTGCTGAACCGGCCGAACCTGACCGTGGTGACCGGCGCGCCCGTGACCCGGCTCGTGCTCGCGGGCAGCCACCGCACCGGCGTCGAGTACCGCTTCGGCGATTCGTCGGCCTCCGCCGAGGCCGAACGGTCCGTGGTGCTGTCCGCCGGCGCGATCGGCTCGCCGCACCTGCTGATGCTCTCCGGCATCGGCGACCCGGCCGCGCTGGAGCAGGCCGGAGTCACGCCGCGGGTCGCACTGCCGGGCGTCGGGGCGAACCTGCAGGACCACCCGCTGACCGGCGTCGTGTACTCGAACGCCCGCCCCCTGCCCGACGGCGCCAACAACCACAGCGACCTCGTCGCCGACGTGCGCAGCAGCGCCGATCTCGAAGCGCCCGACGTGCAGCTGCTGTTCCTGGACATCCCGTACTTCCGGCCGCCCCTGCCCGGCCCGGCGACCGGGTTCACCATCGGCTTCAACTACCTGTACCCGCATTCCCGCGGCTCGGTCACGCTGGCATCGGCCGACCCGGCCGTCGCGCCCATCGTGGACCCCGCGTTGCTCCGCGACCCGCGCGACCTCGCCGGCATGCTGGCCGGCCTGCGCCTCGCCCGGCACGTCGGCACCGCCCCGGCGCTGAATCCGTGGCGCGACAAGGAAGTCCTGCCCGGCCCGGCTTCGATGAACCCTGCCGCGGAAGAGGACTTCCTGCGCCAGAGCACGGGCAGCTACTTCCACGCCTGTGGTACCTGCGCCCTCGGCACCGTGGTGGACCCCGCGCTGAACGTCCACGGCGTCACCGGCCTCCGCATCGCCGAGGCGTCCGTCCTCCCCACCCTGATCGGCGCGAACACCAACGCGACGGTGCTGGCGGTGACCCGAACGGGCGGCGGATGTGCTGCTGGGTCGGGAAGCCGCTCGGTAACGGCCTGCCCCTGGTGCAACGGCGGCTCCTGGAGCGAGTCCGAAATGCGAAATGGCCCGGCACCGAGAGGTACCAGGCCATTCCCCGGGCCGCCGTTACCGGTTCCGGGCCGCCACCAGCTCCCTGAGCCGGTAGTGCTGGATCTTCCCGCTCGGGGTCTTCGGCAGCTCCGTCACGAAGTCGATCGCGCGCGGGTACTTGTACGGCGCGATCGCCTGTTTGACGAAAGCCTGCAGAGCGGCGGCGTCCTCGGCGGCGCCGGGTCGCAAGTGGACGAAGGCGTGCACGATGGTGCCGCGGGCAGGATCCGGGGCGGCGACCACGGCGGCCTCCAGCACGTCCGGGTGGGACAGCAGGGCCTGCTCCACCTCGGGGCCTGCGATGTTGTAGCCGGAGGAGACGATCATGTCGTCGTTGCGGGCCTGGTACCAGAAGTAGCCGTCGGCGTCGCGGAGGTACGTGTCGCCGGTGAGGTTCCAGCCGTTGTCGACATAGTTCTTCTGGCGGCTGTCGGCGACGTAGCGGCAGCCGGTGGGCCCCTTCACGGCGAGGCGGCCGGGCGTGCCGTCGGGGACGGGCCGGCCGGCGTCGTCGAGGACGGTGGCTTCGAAGCCGGGGACGGCGCGGCCCGTGGAGCCCGGGCGGATGTCGTCGTCGGCCGCGGACACGAAGATGTGGAGCATCTCCGTGCCGCCGATGCCGTTGATGATCTTGATTCCGGTGGCGGCGTGAAAATCCTCCCACGTGGACACGGGCAGGTGTTCGCCCGCGGACACGCAGCGTCGGAGTTTCGACAGCGTCGCCGCGTTGCCCGAGGACAGCAGGGCCTTGTACGCGGTGGGAGCGGTGAAGAGCACCGTGACGTGGTGGCGTTCGACCGCGTCGGCGAGTTCTTCCGGGGACGCCTTTTCCAGCAACAGCGTCGAAGAGCCGAAGCGGAGGGGGAACAGGACCAGGCCGCCGAGGCCGAAGGTGAAGCCGATCGGCGGGGTGCCCGTGAAGACGTCGTCCGGCACGGGCTTGAGGACGTGCCGGGCGAAGGTGTCGGTGGCGGCCAGGACGTCGCGGTGGAAGTGCATGGTGGCTTTGGGCTTGCCCGTGGTCCCCGACGTCGGGGCAAGCAGGGCGACGTCGTCGGCAGCGGTGTCCACGGCGGCGAAACCCTCCCGGACGCCGCGAGCCCGAGCCACCAAGTCGTCGGGACCGTCGGCGCCGTAAGTGAGCACCGGCAACGAGACCTCGGACAAATCAGCGGCGAACCGATGGTCGGTGACGATCAGGCGAGGCCGCGTGAGCTCCACGAGGTCGTCGACCTCACGGGCCCGCAGCAGCGGCATCGTCGTGACGGGCACCGCACCCGCCTTCAGCACCGCGAACCACGCCGCCACCAGCCACGGGTTGTTCGGCCCTCGCAGCAGCACGCGATTGCCGGGTACCACCCCGAAGTCCCGCGCGAGCACGTGGGCGGCCTGGTCGCTGCGCCGGTCGAGGTCGGCGTAGCTCCAGGTCTCCGTGTCCGTGCGGAGGCACGGCCGGTCCGGGCCGAAGCGGTCGATGCTCCCGCGCAGCAGCTCGACGGCGCAGTTCAGCCGCGGCGGGTAGGCGAGCTCCGGCAGTGTGAACCGGAACTCGGGCTGGTCCGCCGGTGCGGGGAGGTTGTCGCGGCAGAACGAGTCGACGTGGGCCGATGGGGTGAGCTCCATCTGCGGCCTTCCTGGGAGTCCGTCAGCCGACGGCGGGCGGGACGGGATAAGGGGATTCGGCGTAGCGGCCGGACAGCAGAGCGCCGGCGCCGGGCGCGACGGCGGGCAGGCCGAGCGCGCGCATCATCTGGTGAGCGGTGGCGATCGACGCCGAGAGCACGGGTTTGCCGAGCTCGTTCTCGACGATGTCGATCGACGCGAGTGAGGGCATCTGCACGCACGCGGACAGCACCACGGCATCGGCGCCTTCGTGCTCGAGGTCGCGCGCCAGCGGCACGAGCCTGCGCGGGTCGTGGGCGGCGACCTCGAGGTTGTCGGGGATCTCCAGCGCCATGTAGTCAGTCACCTCGACGCCCTCGTAGCGGATGTAGTCCACGACGGTCTCGGTCAACGGCTTGAGGTACGGGCAGATCACGGCGATCGACTTCGCGCCCAGCACGTCGAGCGCGTTCACCAGAGCTCCCGCGCTCGTGACGACCGGGGCCGGCGCGTCGTTCTCCTCGGTGATCCGCGCGAGCGTCGACTCCGACGTGCGGTGGTAACCGTGGCCCAGGCTCATGATGGCGACGAGACACGCATACCCGAGCACGTCGACGTGCGCGTCCGAAAGCTCGGCTGCGCACCGGCCGGAGTCGGCGTCCATCGCCGCGAGCTCTTCCTTGCGCACGTGTTTCATCCGCATGCGGCTGGAGTGGAACGTGAACCGCTCTGGCGCGACGGTTTCGCGCGCGCGGAAGATCGCCGGGATCTCGGTCTCCATCGTGACGTTGGAGCTCGGCACGATCTGGCCGATGCGGTAGGTCCGCGCGGTCATCGGGCGTCCACCACGGGGTTGCGCAGCGTGCCGATGTCCTGAATGGACGCTTCCACGACGTCGCCGGGGTTGAGAAACTGTTGCGGGGTGAAGCTCGCGCCCACGCCCGCCGGCGAACCGGTCGCGATCACGTCGCCCGGCTCCAGTGTCATGCCGGAACTGATGTCGGCGATCAGCTCGGCGATGCGGAACAGCATGTACTTCGTGCTCGACTTCTGCTTCACGTCCCCGTTCACGCGCAGCGACAGCTCCAGCGCATACGGGTCGGCCACGTCGTCCGCGGTCCGGATCGCCGGGCCGAACGGCGCGTAGGAGTCCTGGCCCTTGGAGAAGAACCACTGCCCCGAACGCCGCTGGTCGCGCGCGCTGATGTCGTTGACGATGCTGTAGCCGAAGACGTGGTCCATCGCATCTTCTTTCGACACGCCCTTCGCCGTTTTCCCGATCACCACGGCGAGCTCGCACTCCCAGTCCAGCTGCGCGGTGAGGTCGCCGTTGTGCCGGATGGGCTCCCCCGGACCGACGACGGCGGTGGCCGGCTTGCTGAACAGCACCGGGCGCTGTGGCAGCTCTTTGTCGGTGTCGAGCGTCCGCGCGGACTCCGCGACGTGCTCGGTGTAGTTGAGCCCGACACCCACGATCTTGCCCGGCCGCAGGGGCGCGCGCAGGGTCACCGTCTCCAGTGGACTGCGCACGGGGGAATCCACGAGGGACTCCAGCGCCGCCGTGCCGGCGTGGATCACCTCGAGCATCGACGCGGGGGCGGTGGTTCCGCAGTCGGTCGCCGCGGCCCGGACGTCGACGACGTCGGTGCCGTCCTGGATCCCGAGCCGGTCCTGGCCGTCGGGACCGGCGAACGTGACGAGCAGCATGGAAGAACTCCGTTCGAAGTGGACAGTGAGCTCAGGCGAGCGGCTGGTGACCGTCGTTGTCCGAATAGGCCTCTTCGCGGAAGAAGCCGAGCGAACGCATCACCGGGAAGTCGTTGAACGAGAACAGGCACGCGTCGTCGGAGCGGCTTGCGTTGGCGTGCTCGTGCCACGCCCACGACGGGACGCAGAAGATGTCGCCTTCGGACCAGTCGATCCGCTTGCCCGCGACGATCGAGGTGCCGCTGCCCTTGGCCGCGGTGTAGATCTTCGACCCGACCTGGCGGTGGGCGAGCGTGGACTCACCGGCGCGCAGCAGCTGCATGTGCGCGCTCATGGTCGGCATCACCGAACCGCCGGTGAGCGGGTTGCTGTACTCCATGATGATGCCGTCGTACGGCGAACCGTCGCTCGCCTTCGCCGCGTTGAGCAGCGCTTCATACGTCGGTTCCCACGGGTAGGCCAGCAGCGGTGAGTGGTTCTTGTGCCACGTGTCACCGAAGGGACGCAGCTGCCCGGCACCGTAGGTCAGCAGCGAGGAGTTCACGACCCCGTCCTGTTTCTGATAGACGTCCGGGTGCACCTCGTAGAACGGCGCGTCGAGCGCGTTGACCAGCGGGATGTCGAGCCCGTCCTGCCAGATGACCGGGCCGTCGACGCCTTCGAGGCCCTCGTTGCCGTGCTCGTGCCAGGTCCAGTTCGGGGTGATGGCGAAGTCGCGCGGGCCGACCTTGAGCTTCTGCCCGTCGACGATCGTCCACGCGCCGGTGCCCTCCAGCACGAACCGCAGCGCGGCGGCCTGGTGCCGGTGCGCCGTCATCGACTCCCCGGGACCCATCACCTGCAGGCCGGTGTACAGGAGCCCCACCGTGGCCGCGATGTCGCGCCGCAGCGGGTTGTACAGCGCCACCACGCGGCGGCCGGCGTCGTCACCGCTGACCAGGTTGAGCGCTTCGAGCACCAGTGGGCGCAGCTGCTCGTAGCTCCACTTGATCGGTACGGACTGCGGTTGCGGGTACCACGGCTCGATCTTGTTCGCGATCGTCCACAGTGCACCGGCGTCGAGCTGTTCCAGTTTCTCGTAGTACGCCCGCAGATCTTCGTTGTCCGTCACCCGTGCGCGGCCCAGCTGGTCATCGCTGTGTGTGGTCATCGCGCCTTCCCGTCCGTATGTCGTTTTCTTGACGACAGTCATAGTTCAGCTATACCGTTCGTGATGTCAAGGGCGCCAGGAGGAAAACTCATGCCGACATCCCCTTCCGCGGGTTCTCCCCCGCTCGCCGGTCTCGAGACCACGATCGAGCGACGGGTCGAATGGCACGACACCGATGCGTCGGGCCACCAGCACAACTCCGTGGTCCTGCGCTGGGCCGAAGAGGCCGAAGCAGACCTGTTGCGGGGCAAGGACCTCGCGTGGCTGTTCGGCCGCACCCCCCGGGTACGCCACGAGGTGAACTACCGGGGCCGGCTGTGGTTCGGCGACTCCGTGCGCATCATGTTCCGCGTTGCGCAACTCGGGCGTACGTCACTCACGTTCGCCTTCGAGGTCCACGGCCCGAACGGGATCGCCGCCGACGGTTCCGTCGTCGTGGTCCACGCCGAACCCGACAAGCCGGCCGCCACGCCGTGGCCCGAAGCGGTGCGGACCGCGCTCACGAAGGAGGTGCCGGCGTGATGAGGATCGCCATCGTGGGCGGCGGGCCCGGCGGGCTCTACTTCGCCGCGCTCGCCAAGCAGCTCGACCCCAGCCGCGAGGTCACCGTCTGGGAACGCAACGCCGCCGACGACACGTTCGGCTTCGGCGTCGTCTTCTCCGACGAGACGCTCGAAGGCATCACCAACGCCGACCCGAGTGTGTTCTCCTCGATGGAGCGGGAGTTCGCCCGGTGGAGTGACATCGACGTGCACTACCGCGGCACCACGCAGACTTCGAGCGGCCACGGCTTCGCCGCCATCGCGCGCAAACGCTTGCTGGAGATCCTGCAACGGCGCTGTCACGACCTCGGCGTCGACGTCCGCTTCCGCACCGAGGCACCCGACGTCGAGCGGCTCGCCGCCGACTACGACCTCGTGATCGCGGCCGACGGGGTGAACTCCGCCATCCGCAAACGCTTCGAACAGGTCTTCCGCCCCTCGCTCGACGTGCGCCAGTGCCACTACATGTGGCTGGCCACCGACCGCGTGCTGGAGGCGTTCACGTTCCTGGTCGAGGAGACCGAGTTCGGCCCGGTGCAGGTGCACGCCTACCCCTTCAGCGCCGACCGCAGCACGTTCATCGTCGAGCTGAACGACCACACCTGGCGCGCCGCCGGGTTCACCGACGGCACCTTCGGTCCCGGCGTCAGCGACACAGCGAGCGTCGAACGCTGCCGCGAGCTGCTGCACGGTTTCCTCGGCGACGCGGAACTGCTCACCAACAACTCGAAGTGGCTGCGCTTCACCACCGTGCGCAACAAGACGTGGCGCCACGGCAACGTCGTGCTGCTCGGCGATGCCGCCCACACCGCGCACTTCTCCATCGGCTCGGGCACCAAGCTGGCCATGGAGGACGCGCTGGCGCTCGCCGCCGCGCTGGAGGCCACGCCCGGCGACCTCGCCGCGGCGCTGGAACACTACGAGACCGAACGCCGGCCCGTCGTCGAGTCCACTCAGCGCGCGGCGCAGGCAAGCCTCGAGTGGTTCGAGACGATCGACCACGTCGTGGGCCAGGAGCCGCCGCAGTTCGCGTTCAACCTCCTCACGCGCAGCCGTCGCGTCACCTACGACAACCTGCGCCTGCGCGACCCGGCCTACATCCGCACCGTCGACCGCTGGTTCAGCACCCACAGCCCCGGCGGCCGCGACGACGGCACTCCCCCGCTGTTCCAGCCGCTCGTCCTGGCGGGCCGGCATCTGCGCAACCGCATCGTCGCCGCGCCGATCTCGACGTACAGCGCGGTCGACGGGATTCCCGGCGAAGCGGAGCTGCTGCACCTTTCGGGCAAGGCCCTCGGCGGCGCCGGGCTGGTGCTCACCGGGATGACCGCCGTGACCGCGCACGGTCGCGTCACCCCCGCGTGCCCCGGCCTGTACACCGACGAGCAGGCCACGGCATGGCGCCGCATCACGAACGCCGTGCACGCGCACACCGGAGCCCTGATCGGCGTGCAGCTCAGCCACTCCGGACGCAAGGGCTCCACGTCCGTGCCGGACGCGGCATCGCTGGGCCCGGCGCTGGCCGCCAACGGCTGGCGGACCGTCGCCCCCTCGGCGCTGGCGTACGGCGACCTGCCTGTGCCGCACGAGCTCGCGGAAACCGAGCTGCAGGCGTTGATCGAGGACTTCGCCGCGGCCGCTCGCCGGGCCGACGAGGCGGGCTTCGACGTCCTCGAACTGCAGGCCGGACACGGGTTCCTGCTCTCGACGTTCCTGTCGCCGCTCACGCACCACCGCACCGACGGCTACGGCGGGAGCCTGCAGAACCGCCTGCGTTTCCCGCTCGCCGTCGTGGCCGCGGTGCGCGCCGTCTGGCCGCACTACAAACCGCTGCTCGTGCGGCTCTCGGCCGTCGACTGGGCCGAGGGCGGCACGACGATCGAGGACAGCGTGCGGATCGCCGCCGCGCTGGCCGAACTCGGGGTGGACGCGATCGACGTGTCCAGCGGCGAGGTCGTCGCGCACGAACGACCGGCGTTCGGCCGCAGCTACCAGACGCCGTTCGCCGAACGGATCCGCGCCGACGTCGGCGTCCCGACGATCGCCGTCGGCGGCATCTCCACCTGCGACGACGCGAACTCGATCGTGCTCGCCGGCCGCGCGGACCTTGTCGGCATCGGCCGAGCGCAGCTGCACGACCCGTCGTGGGCGCTGCACGCGGCGGCCGAGCTCGGCTACTCCGGGCCCGGCGCGTACTGGCCGCCCATCCAGGCCGGCGGCGAAGCCAAACCCCCCAGCGGCGGCCGCGCCCGGCCGTTGCTCACCCTGCGCGCGGACGAACCCTCGCCGGCCCGTTCGCGCTGGACCCCCGTACCCGCCGGAACCCCGAACAGGAGCGTCTGAGCCGTGGAAGACTTCCCCCGCTTCACCGCCGCCGCCGTGCAGGCCGCGCCCGTGTACCTCGACACCGCCGCGACGGTCGCCAAGGCCGTCTCGCTCATCACCGAAGCCGCTTCGCACGGCGCCTCCCTCATCGCGTTCCCCGAGGTCTTCGTGCCCGGCTACCCGTACTGGAACTGGACGATGAACCCGGTGCAGGGCTCGCCGTGGTACGAGCGCCTCTACCGCACCGCCATCGACATCCCCGGCCCGCACCTCGACGCCCTGCGCGCGGCCGCCGCGGCAACGAAGACCACGGTGGTCATCGGCGTCAACGAACGCAGCCGGCACAGCCTCGGGCTGATCTACAACAGCGTCGTCACGATCGGCCCCGACGGTTCGGTCCTCAACGTCCACCGCAAGCTCGTGCCGACGTGGGCCGAGAAACTCACCTGGGGCGGCGGCGACGGCAGCACCGTGCGCGTGCTCGACTCCGCCGTCGGGCCGCTCGGCGCGCTCGCGTGCGGCGAGAACACGAACACGCTCGCGCGGTTCTCCCTGCTGGCACAAGGGGAACTGGTCCACGTCGCCAGCTACATCTCGCTGCCCGTCGCGCCCGCCGACTACGACATGGCCCAGGCGATCGCCGTCCGCAGCGCCGCGCACGCCTTCGAGGGCAAGCTGTTCTCCGTGGTCGCCTGCTCCACCATCACCGACGAGATGATCGAGATCGCCGCCGGCGACGACGCGGGCATCGCCGAGCTCATGCGCCGCCCGAACAGCGCACTGTCGGGCATCTTCGGTCCCGACGGCAACCCCGTCGTCGAACCACTCATCGACGAAGAGGGCATCGTCTACGCGGAGATCGACCTGGCTCGCTGCATCCAGCCCAAGCAGATGCACGACATCGTCGGTGCCTACAACCGCTTCGACGTCTTCCAGCTCCACCACGACACCACGCCGCGCCCGCCGGTCGTGTTCGGTGACCGGCCGGCGGGCGAGGCGTTCACCTCAGCGGGACCCGTCCTCGGCCCCTGGGACCCGGACGAGAGCGCGGCGCGCAGCGCGTGAGCCGGCCGGCCGGTCCGGCGCGAACCAAACCGCGACGAAGGAGATCCCGCAGACGGCGATCGCGTACAGCGCGATGGAGCCCGACCAGTTCGTGCCGGCCAGCAGGGCGGTCGCGATGATCGGGGCGAACGCGCCGCCGAGCACGGAGCCGATCTGGTAGCCGAGTGAGATGCCGGTGTAGCGGACGCGTTCGCCGAACAGCTCGGCGAACAGGGCGGGCGCCGGGCCGTAGGTCATCGCGAAGAACACCTGGCCGACCACGAGCCCGAGCCCGACGAGCACGGGTGAGCCCGTCTCGACGAGCCGGATGAGGGGGAACGCCCACAGCGCGAAGAGAACCGCGCCCGCCAGGAAGATCCGGCGCCGGCCGACCACGTCGGACCACGCCGCGAACGCGGGCATCGCGACCACGCACACGGCGGCCGAGACCAGCACTCCGATGAGGACGGTGCCGCGCGGCTGGTGCAGGTGGTCGGTGGCGTAGGAAACGAGGTACACCGCCAGCAGGTAGTAGCTGGTGCCACCGACCATCGTCGCGCCGGCCGCGAGCACGATCTGGCGCGGGTAGCGGCGCAGGATCTCGAGCAGTGGAGCGCGGCCGCCGCCGCGGGGTGCGGCGGGCGCGTGCTCCGCGACCCGGCTCTGCGCGTACAACGCGACGACGACGAGGAGAACGCTGAGCAGGAACGGAATCCGCCAGCCCCAGGTGAGGAAGGCGTCCTCGGGCAACGCCGTTGAGGCCACGAGGAACACGACGTTCGCGAGGATCAACGCGATCGGCACGCCCAGCTGCGCGAAACTGCCGTAGAACCCACGCCGGGCCGGCGGCGCGTTCTCGGTCACGAGCAGCACGGCGCCACCCCACTGACCGCCGAGCGCGAGGCCCTGCACCAGCCGGAGGACCACGAGAAGAACCGGTGCGGCGGCGCCGATCGACGCGTACGGCGGCACGAGCCCGACCGCGGTGGTGGCGAGCCCCATGGTGAGCATCGCCGTGACGAGAGCAGGTTTGCGGCCGACGCGGTCGCCGAAGTGGCCGAACAGCGCGGCGCCCACGGGCCGGACGACGAAGCCGACCGCGAAGGTGCTGAACGCGAGGAGGGTGCCGGCGAGCGGATCACTCGCAGGGAAGAAGATCTTGCCGAACACGAGTGCGGTCGCCGAGGCGTAAACGAAGAAGTCGTACCACTCGATGGCGGAGCCGGCGAGGCTGACGAGGACGGATCTGCGCAGCGTGGAAGCCGCGGCGGTGCGGGACATGGACACTCCGGTGGGTCGCATGGGCGCGAAGGGGACGGGGAAACGAGGGGGCACCCGGCCGAGGCCGAGTGCCCCCGGGTGCGAATCAGCTTTCGAGCTCCTTGACCGGGTCGGTGCCGGCGACGTAGGGCGGGTCGTAGATCACGACGAACTCGAGGTCCACGTCGCCGGTGTTGGAGAACCCGTGCGGCAGCCCGGCGGGGATCTTCACGACACTGCCCGGCTCCACGTCCCAGCTGTCCTTGCCGATGCGGACCGAACCGGTGCCGGCGGTGACGTAGAAGGCGTGGTTGTACGGGTCGCGGTGCAGCTTCGACTTCCCGCCCGGCCCGATCTTCGAGAGCTGGACACTGTAGACGGACGTGTAGTCGTCGTCGACCACGCTTTCGCTGAACTGGAAACCGATGCCGGGGAACCCGGGCTTCTCGAGGCGGTGCCAGGCGATGTCGCTCGGGTTGAGGACGTAGTTCACGGCGGCTCCTTTCACTGGGTCTTCGCGGACAGGTGCTGCAGTTCTTCACAGAGCTCGGCGAACGGCTTCGCGGCCGCCAGCGCGCGCCGGCAGCCGACGAGTGCTTTCGGCCAGTTGACGACCACGGCGCCCGCCGGCCGGCCGCCGGTGCCGAAGACCATCGCGAACGCGTCGCCGGAGCGTTCGAACAGCCGGGTTTCGGTGCCGGCCCGGGCATCGCCGACGAGCTGCACCTTCCAGTCGTACTGGTCGGTCCAGACGTATTCGGCGGGTTCGTGCGGGCGGGGATCACCCGGGTGCACGAGGGTGTGCGCGACACACGCGGCCTGTTCGACCGCGTTGGTCCAGTGCTCGAACCGCACCGCGCGGCCGTGGCGGGCGGTCTGCCAGCGGGAGACGTCGCCGACCGCGAACACGTGCGGCGCGGCACGGCCGAGCGGATCGCAGACGACGCCGTCGTCGACCTTCAGCCCGGAGCCGGTCACCCACGTGTCGTTCGGCACGGCCCCGATGCCGACGACCACGGTGGCGGCGTCCACTTCGGACCCGTCGTCGAGCCGGATCCGCAGCCGGCCGCCGATCCGCTCCACGGTCGCGACGCGGGCGCCGAGCCGCACCCGCACTCCGTGCCGCCGGTGCAGGTCCGCGAGCCGGTCGCCGAACACTTCCGGCGCCGCGCGGGACAGCAACGCCGGCGTGGCGTCGAGCACGGTCACGTCGGACAGGCCGAGCCGGGTCGCGGTGGCCGCCACCTCCGAGCCGATGAAGCCGCCGCCGATCACGGCCACCGGGCCGCCGCGGTCCAGGTCCTCCCGCAGCGCCCGGGCGTCGGCGGCCGTGCGCAGCGAGTGGACGCCTTCGAGGTGCTCCCAGCCGGCGGGCCGCGCGCTCGCGCCGGTGGCGATCACCAGGTCGTCGAAGTCGAGGGCCGACCCGTCGGCCAGGTGCACGCGGGAACCGGGCAGGTCGAGCCGGGTCGCGGCCTGACCGAGCTCGAGCTCGATCTCCGCGTCGGCCGCTTCGCGTTCGGTGAGCAGCCGGACGTCGTCGAGCACGGCCGAGCCGGCGAGCACTCCCTTGGACAGCGGCGGTTTGTCGTACGGGAGCTCGTCCTCCCGGCCGACCAGCACGACGCGGCCCTCGTAGCCGTGCGACCGCAGTGCCTGGGCCACACGCACCCCGGCGACGGACGCACCGACGACGACCGTGCGCGGCCTCATGCCCCGTCCACCGCCAGCGCCGCCTCGGGGCACCGGCGCGCGACCTCGCCGACGCGCCCGACCTCGTCCGGTCCGATGGCCTCGCGCAGCAGCGTGACGACGCCGTCGTCGTCGATGTCGAACACGTCGTCGGCACCGGCCACGCAATTGGCCCAGCCCCGGCACTTCCCCCGATCCGCGTGAACGATGGCCATTCCGTCCTCCTCTTCTATGTCGCCTCCGTGACGACCGCAATAGAAAGAATAGTATTCTGCACAGCAGAATGACAACACCCTTCGCCGGCTCTCCCTCGGTCAGGTGAGGCCGGCCGGCCGCGTCCAAGGTGCGAAAAACGGCGGTGACCTGGGCATTTGACCCAGGTCACCGCCGTTCGGAAAAGACGGGGCTCAGCTGTGCAGCAGCGGCGTCGCCTCCCGCACGATCGCCTGGAGCGCCTTCGCGACGACGAGCTGCTGCGACTCGGGCATGCGGCTCGCGGGCACGGCGACGTTGAACGAGATGCGGCCGGCCCCCACCGTCACCGGGAAGGCGACCGCCACCGACGACACCCCGGCCTCGCTCTCCTCGGCACTGGTGGCGTAGCCGCGCTCGCGGACCCGCCCGAGCTCGGCTTCGAGGTCACCGCGGGTGCGGATGCTGCGGTCGGTGAGCCCGCTGATCCGTTCGTCCGGGTAGAGCACCCGCAGCTGGTCGGTGCTGAGGCCGGCCAGCATCGCCTTCCCCGACGAGGTCGAGCTCGCCGGCAGTGAGCTGCCCAGCCGCGACCCGACCCGGACCGCTTGCGGGCTCTCGATCGCATCGACGAACCGCACGCTCGTGCCGTCGAGCACGCCGAGGTGCACGGTCTCGCGCAGCTCGGCGTTGAGACGTTCGAGGTAGGGCCGCAGCACCTGGCGGAAGTCGAACCGCTCGAGGATCGAGAACGCCACGCCGGTCAGCGCCGTACCCGGCTCGTACGCCTTCGTCGCCGGGTTCTGCCGCACGAACCCGCGGTAGAGCAGCATCGCCATCAGCCGGTGCGCCGTGGACGAGGCGACGCCCAGGTACTCGCTCACCTCCGCCAGCCGCACCTCCGACCGCTCGCCGAACAGCAGCAGCAGCTTGAGCGCGTTGTCGACGGATTCGATCGGGTATTGAGGCGGGTTGACGCCCGCCACGCCCTCACTTCTGCTCATGTGGAGGACTGTATTCCGCTCGGCGCGGGCGCCGCGAATCTCCCGGTTGCCCGGGTGTCGAAGGACTCTCCGGACGTCAGCTCGCCGGCAGGTGCCGGGTCGACGGCGGTTCCAGCGAGAGCTCCGCGGCCGCGCGGTAGAGACCGGCGTCCTGGCCGGTGATGCGTTCGTGGTGCTGGCGCGGGCGTTCCGCCCAGGTCGCGACCTCGACGTGACGGTCCGGCGCGCTGAGGTCGCGGTAGGCCTCACCGGCGCGCGCCCGTGCGCTGCCGCGAGACCCCGGCGCGCGCCCGTGCGCTGCCAGGAACTCGGCCGAGCGTTCGGCCGGGACATCGTAGGAGACCTCGATCCGCACCGGTCCCGCCGCGGCGGCGAGGGCTTCCTGGTCGCCGGTGACCACGGCGTTCTCGGGTTCTGGCCACGGCCTGACGATCGTGCGGTCCAGCTCGCCCGTGCGCGCGTGGATCGGGAGCACGAGCAGCGACGCCGCGCCCAGCACGAGCAGCACACCGGAGATGGCCGGCGTCGTCGCCGCGCCCGCCGCGGCGGCGGCGACCAGCCCCCAGATGAGGGCGCCGACGCCCTGGCCGCCCAGGAAGATCATCAGGTACACCGCCAGTGCCCGCGCGCGGACCCGGCCGGGCAATGCGAGCTGCAGCGTGGTGTTCAAAGTGGACAGTCCCGCCAGCCAGCCGGCGCCGCCGAGCACGAGCAGGACCGCGACCACCACCGCGCTCGGCAGCCGACAACAACTCCGGCACCCGCATCGGCGCACCCGACGCGAACCGAGCCCGCGCCGCGCGCATCTTGGGGTCCGGCGTCAGCTCGGCGGCCCGCTCGAAAAAACGCCGCCGCCCCCACCGGCCGGCCCCGGGCCACCGCCCGGCAGGCGGACTGCTCCAGCTCGGCCGCGACCGTCTCGTCCGGCCCGGCGGTCGCGGGTGCGCGGTGCCACGCCAGCCGGTCGGGATGCCGCTCGGGGTCGATGGCGCGACCAGCGCCCGTTGCAGCCCCGAGAAGGACAGCTCCGACTCCGACTGCACCCCAACCGTCCACACGACCCGGCACGGCGGCGCCTACCCCGCGAGGTGATCGAGCAGCGCCGTCTTCCTGACGCCCGCCTCGCCGCGCACGACGAGCACCCGGCTGTGTCCCGCGCGCACGTCACGCAGCAGCTCCTCGAGCGCACCGCATTCCCGCTCGCGTCCCCGAAGAACCCCGTCCACGGCCACCTCCCCCGGCGGACGCTGCACGCGTGATCTCAGGCCGGCGAAACGCGGAACACCGGCCAGCCGATCTCCGTGCGCCACGACCGCGGATCCGGGTCGTCACGCGGGCCGCGCAAATAAGTCTCGTGCACCGGCCCGGCCACGGCGAGCGCGTGCTCCACCACCCAGTTGCCCAGCCGGCCATAGATGACGTCGATGTCGTCGTGCTCGCCGGCGTGCACCGTCACGGCGAGGTCCGTGGCCGGAAGTGTGTGCGGCACAACGCGACCGACAGCCGGCGCGTCGGACACCGGCCGGTAGACCAGGGCCGTGCCGCGGCCGGCGGTGAACAGCTCGTTGTCGTACAAGCCACCCGGCGGTGTGAAGCCTTCGTGGCCGGCCACGGCGGCGTCCAGTTCGGACATCGCCGCGTCGTACCACTCCAGCACGTCGTCGAGGTCCACTGTGGCCTCGATCGCCGCGACGGTCCGCGCGGGCACCGAGCGCAGCTCGACCGACAGCTCCTCGACGTCCGGCTTCAGCAGCTGCCGCAACGACGTGACCGCGGCGCGCGTGCGGTCCAGCCGGTCCTCCAGCCGTCGCAGGTGGCCGGCGACGAGGTCGGCGCGCGTTCGCGGATCACTCGTGGCCAGGATGTGCTTCACCTCGGCGAGCGGTACGTCGAGCTCGCGCAGCCGGTGGATCACCTGGGCGTTCGGGATCTGCTCGCGCGCGTAGTAGCGGTAGCCGGTGGCGTCGTCGACCGACGCGGGCGCCAGCAGCCCCGCCTCGTGGTAGCGGCGCAGCGTGCGCACGCTCAAGCGCGTGAGCTGGGCGAACTCGCCGATCGTCAGACCTGACCGCATGAGGCCACTGTGCACCCTCTCCCAGGGAGAGAGTCAACTCGGGTTTGACTCTCTCCCTGGGAGAGGGCCGACGGTGGGGTCGTCGTCCCGAGTCGAATCCAGGAGAGCCCCGCATGACCACCGCGCTGCCCCAGACCGTCACCGGCTACCTCGCCGCGCACGAAACCCGCGACGCCGACCGCGCGCTGCCGCACTTCACGCCCGAGGCCACCGTCGCCGACGACGGCCACACCTACCACGGCCCCGCCGAAATCCGCGCCTGGCTCGAGGGCGCCGCGACCGAATACACCTACACCAGTACGCTCATCGCCACCGAGCACGTCGACGACGAACACTACGTCGCCACGCACCACCTGGAAGGCGACTTCCCCGGTGGTCAGGTCGATCTGCACTTCCGCTTCACCCTCGACAACGGGCTGATCTCGCGGCTGGTCATCGAACCCTGAACCCGCTGCGGAAAAACCCCGCGACACCACCGGATCCGCGAGGCTAGAGTAAGCGTCAAGGTTCGAGTGTGCCCGGTGCGCAGGCAACGGTTACTTCAACTGGTGCCCACAGGTTCGATTCCTGGACACCGTCGCCGATCTTTCTCGGGCGCACCCGAACCGGACCGAAAGCTTCTTCAGGAGCAGCAGTTTCAGGTGTGCCCGGTGCGCAGGTGACGGTTACTTCCGCTGTCAACGGGCAGGTTGCGGGTTCGAATCCCGTCACCCCGACTCATCGGGGTGTAGCTCAATCCGGCAGAGCAGCTAAATGTACCGTGGCCGACTTTTTCTCGGGCACACCTGAAACTGCTGCTCCCTCCCACGACCGGACAGACAAAACATGAGGGGGTCGACCCATGGCCAAGTTCAACATCCTCGGCGCACTGCGGGCGGCCCGCTCGCCGATCTCCAGTGAGGCCGTCGCGAGCGGGCGCACGTACGAAGGCGGGGCCGGCTACGCGCGCGATGCCAAGAGCGAGCTGTTCCTTCTCGCCGTGACCAACCTGGTCGGCGAGCACACGTTCTACGAGAGCGCCGAGCAGCGCGACACCCGCTATGCCGAACTCGTGCGTGCGGCGACGCTGGCCGATCCCGAGTGGACGGTGCGCTTCCTCGCGTGGCTGCGCGGGGAGGCGAACCTGCGCACCGCGGCGCTCGTCGGCGCGGCCGAATTCGCCGCGGCGCGGCGGGAAGCCGGCCTCGAAGGCCTCTCACGCCAGGTGGTCAACAGCGTGCTGCAGCGGGCGGACGAGCCGGGTGAGCTGCTGGCCTACTGGACGAGCGTCCACGGCCGCACCCTGCCCAAGCCGGTGAAGCGCGGTGTGGCCGACGCCGCCCAGCGCCTCTACACCGAGGGCTCCTACCTCAAGTGGGACTCCGACGCGCGCGGGTTCCGGTTCGCCGACGTCCTCGGGCTGGCGCACCCCGGCCCGCGTGTCGACTGGCAGGACGCTCTGTTCGAGCACGTCCTCGACGTCCGCTTCCACGCCGACCGCGAGATCCCCGCTTCACTGCGGACTCTCGGCGCGCACCGGGAGCTGATGGCCTGGCCGATCGAACGCCGGCGCGAGCTGGTCGAGTCCGCCACGGCGCCCGAGGCGCTGCGCCGGGCCGGGATGACGTGGGAGTCGCTCGCCGGGTGGCTCCAGGGGCCGCTGACCGCGGCCGCGTGGGAGTCGATGATCCCGTCGATGGGTTACATGGCGCTGCTGCGCAACCTGCGCAACTTCGACCAGGCCGGGGTTTCCGACGAGGTGGCGCAAGCCGTCGCCACGCGGCTCGCCGACCCGGAGCAGGTCGCGCGGTCGCGGCAGCTGCCGATGCGGTTCCTCTCGGCCTACCGGGCGGCACCGTCGCTGCGGTGGGCGTGGGCGCTGGAACAGGCGATCACGCACTCGCTCGCCAACGTCGGAGTGCTGCCGGGCCGCACCCTGATCCTGGTGGACACCTCGTGGTCGATGACCTCGCGGTTCTCGAAGGACGGCACGCTGAAGCGGTGGGACGCGGCCGCGGTGTTCGGCCTCGCGCTCGGGCAGCGGTGCGAGCAGGCCGACGTCGTGTCGTTCTCCGACGACACCCGCGAGTTCCCGCTGCGGCAGCGGGAATCGCTGCTGAAGTCGGTGGACCGCTGGACCGCCGACGGCTACTTCCTCGGCAACGGCACCGACACGCACCTCGCCGTCGGAAAGCACGAGCGCGGCCACGACCGCGTCGTGATCATCACCGACGAGCAGGCCGCGCAGGGCGATGTCGGGAAGTCCGTGCCCGCGGCCACGCCGCTGTACACGTGGAACCTCGCCGGGTACGAGCGGGGCCACGCGCCCAGCGGCGGCCGCAACCGGCACACGTTCGGCGGCCTGACCGACCAGGCCTTCCGGATGATCCCGCTGCTGGAGGCCGGGCGCAACGCCGACTGGCCGTTCTGACCGTCGCGATCGGACGGTGGTCCCGGGTGACCACCGTCCGATCGCGACAGTGGGCCCGCCGGGAACCTTTTGCCAACCAACCGGTACAGGAAATCGGCCCTCGATTGGACCGGTCACACGCGCGGAAGCGGACCTAGCCTGGCCCTATGATCCTTTCACCCGGCTCACGCAGCACCTACGACAACCTGCTCACGCGCACGCCGCCGTTCGTCCCCGAGGGCGCGCACTTCATGGTCGGCACCGTTTCGATCCCGCCGGGCGACCCGGGCAGCGGCCCGCACCGCCACTCCGGTCCCGTGTTCGGCTACGTGCTCGAGGGCGAGATCCTCTTCGAGCTCGAAGGCGAGGAGCCCTACCCGATCAAGGCCGGGGAGGCGTTGTGGGAGCCCGGCGGCGAGGTTGTCCACTACCAGGCCGGCAACCTGCGCGAGGACATCGCGAGCAAGTTCGTGGTCTGCATGGTCTGCGCGCCCGACGTGCCGATGCTCACGTTCCTCGACGAGGACGAGATCCGCGAGCGCGACCACCTGCGTCATCCGAAGGCCCGTCGCTCGGCCTGAACTTCCGTCCGGCCTGCTGTCTCCGACCTGGAGGCGGCAGGCCATTTTTTTGGGCGGTGCTGCCGTCAGGCGCGGCCGTACGCCTTGCGGGCCAGCCGGGCGGCCGAAGGAGCGTGACTGTCGGCTTCGGCCCGGATGTCGGCGATCGTCTTGGCCGCCAGGGCTTTGCGCCACTGCAGCTCGGCGTGCTGCATGGCCGAGTCGACCGCGCACTTGCGGCGGAACGCGCTCTGCGGCGCCTCCTGACCCATCCCGTGCTGCCGGATCTCGGTGCATTGGAACGCGAGCTCCCGGCCCTCGATGGCGGCGACCACGTCCATCAGCGTGATGTCCTCGGGCCGGCGCGCGAGCACGAACCCGCCGCGCGCGCCCGGGAGCGAACGCAGCAGCCCCGCGCGCACGAGCGCCTGCAGCTGCTTGTTCAGGTACGCCACGGGAAGCTCGTAGCTGGCCGCGAGGGACGCGGTGGACACCGGTTCGTCGTCGTCGAGCCACGCGAGCGACAGCAGGACGTGAACGGACCACTCGACACCCTGGTTCATCCGCACGGCCGCCACCCTAGACAATCTGGACCCTGGAAGTCAAGGTTCCGGTTGCGGGCACGGGAGCGCACCTGCCACCATCGGAATCCCCTGCAGCGCACGAGGAGCGGCGAAGTGACCGAAGTGGCCGGTGGCGGAGTGACCGACGCGGTGGCGGCGTTCGAAGCCATGCGCCCGCGCCTGTTCGGCATCGCCTACCGGCTGCTGGGCACTGCGGCCGACGCCGAAGACGTGGTGCAGGACACCTGGATCCGCTGGCAGGGCACGGATCGCGGCGCGGTGCGCAACACCGAGGCCTTCCTCGTCACCGCCGCGAGCCGCCTGGCGCTGACCGCCGCGACCTCGGCCCGGGCGCGCCGCGAGCTCTACGTCGGCCCGTGGCTGCCCGAGCCGATCCCGACCGCCGACGGCGCCGACGTCACGGTGGAGCGCGGCGAGGCACTCGAGCTCGCCGTGCTGATGCTGCTCGAACGGCTGACGCCGCAGGAGCGCGCGGTGTACGTGCTGAAGGAGGCCTTCGACTACCCGTACCGCGACATCGCCGGGTTCCTCGACATCAGCGAGCAGCACGCGCGCCAGCTGGGGCACCGGGCGCGGGGCCACGTGACCCGCGAACGCGGCGCGCGCGTGAGCCCGGCCGAGCGCGACCGGTTGCTGCAAGCGTTTCTGGGAGCCGCGCAGCGGGGTGACCTCGAAGGCCTGCAGAGCCTCCTGGCCGAGCACGCCGTGGCCTACTCGGACGGTGGCGGCGTCGTCACGGCAGCGCGCAAACCGGTCTCCGGCCGCGATCGCGTGGCGCAGTACCTGCTGCGAACGGTCGGGATTCATGGGCAGCAGGTCGACACTTCCGTCGTGGCGGCGAACGGGCAGCACGTGGTCCTCGTCTCCCGCGCCGGCGAACCGCTGGCGGCGTGTTGGGTGGACGCGTCGCCGCTGGGCATCGACCAGGTCTGCTTCGTCGTGAACCCGGCGAAGCTCGCCCGGCTGGCCGCGGCGGTCGCGGGGTGAGCTCGCTCGGGATCGACCTGCACCTCGAGGCCGGCGGCGAGCCGCGGGCGCGCTCGATCGAAGCCGCGCTGCGCGAGGCCGTGACGTCCGGGCGGCTGCCGGCCGGCACGCGCCTGCCCGGCACCCGCAGCCTGGCCGACGACCTGGGGATCGCCCGCGGCACTGTCGTGGAGGCCTACGCGCAGCTCGTGGCCGAGGGCTGGCTGGTGAGCACGACCGGGTCGGGCACCCGCGTCGCCGAAACCCGGCTCCCCGTGACGAAAGCGATGTCGGAGGTCGAGCCGCGCCTGCTCGACCTGCGGCCGGGGCGGCCGGATCTGAGCCTGTTCCCGCACACGTTGTGGTCGGCCAGCGTGAAACGCACACTGTCGGCGGCGGGACCGTCCAGTTTGGACTACGGCGACCCGGCCGGCTCGCGTCTGCTGCGCGAAGCGGTGGCCACCTATGTGTCGCGGACCCGCGGTGTGCGCGCCGAGGCCGAGGCGGTCGTGATCACGAGCGGCTTCACCCACGGCCTCGCCTTGCTGGCGCGGGCGCTGCGGGAGTCGGGGATGTCCGTGATCGGCACGGAGGACCCCGGCCTCGTCCACCACCGGCGCCTCATCCACGGCGCGGGTCTCGCGACCGCACCGCTGCCCGTGGGTCCGGAGGGCGCGGATCCCGCCGCACTGGACCCGGACGTCCGCGCGGTCCTGCTCACGCCCGCGCACCAGCACCCGCGCGGCGTCGTGCTGAGCCCCGACCTGCGCACGGCGTTCCTCGACTGGGCCCGCGCCCGCGACGGCTTCGTCATCGAGGACGACTACGACGGCGAGTTCCGCTACGACAAACAGCCCGTGGGCGCGCTGCAGGCGCTGGACCCGTCGCGCGTGGTCTTCGCGGGCAGCACCAGCAAGTCCCTGGCGCCCGGCCTGCGCCTCGGCTGGCTCGTGCTGCCGCCGCGACTGCGCATCCCCGTGCTCGACGCGCTCGCCGTCACCGGCGCGTCCGTCGGCGTCCCCGACCAGCTCGCCCTCGCCGACCTGCTCCAGCGCGGCGACTACGACCGCCACGTGCGCCGCGCCCGCCAGACCTACCAGAGGCGGCGCACCGAGCTGGCCACCCGCCTCGCCACCCTCACCGACGTCCCCCTCGACGGCGTCCCTGCCGGCCTCCACGCCCTGCTCCCCCTGGCGTCGCGCCACGAGGAAAAGCGCCTCGTCGACGCCGGCCTCCACGCGGGCGTCCGCCTGCTGGGCCTGCACACCGCAGGCTACTGGCACGGCAGCGACGACCGCGCCGGCCTGGTCCTCGGCTACGCCACCCCACCGCAACACTCGTGGCGCCCGGCACTGGACACGCTGGCGCAGCTGCTGGAGGGCGCGGAGATCGCCACTTGGTGACCCGGCATTCGGCCGGCTTGGCCATTCGGCCGGCTTGGCCATTCGGCCGGCCAATTCACGCCGAGCCGCGGCCGCTGCCGCCGAGCACCGGACCACACCGGTGTGTCGCCGCGGCCGTCGGCCCAGCCCGGAGCCTTCGGGCCGCGGTCCCGCACAGCCCTTTTCACCGGGCCGCCAGGCCGCGCCGGCGGAGCCTTCTCCCAGCCGAAGCCGAGAGCGAACCAGGCCACGCCCTGCGCTGCCCGGCCCCGGCCCAGGTGCAGCCCTTTGGGCACGCCGACCCGGGACCACCAGAACGCCAGTGCGCGCCCTGCTCCACGCGATAACCGAGCAAAACAGGTCGCGCCTGCGCGTTGCGCCGGTGACAACCTCAGGCTGAAGCCCACCCCATCATGCACAGCCACAGCTACAGCCGCCGAGACGCCAGTGCGCCGTGCTCCACACCAGAGCCGAGGCAACCGTGTCGCACCCGCACGTTGCACCGGCGACCAACTCACGCTGAAGCCCACCCCATCACGCACAGCCACAGCCACAGCCACCGAGACGCCAGGCCACACCCTGCGCTGCCCCCACCCCGCCCGAGGGTGCAGCCCTCCGGGCGCGCCGACCTACGGCCACCGGAACGCCAGGCCACGCCAAGTGCGCCCTCCTCCACGCCAGAGCCGAGCCAACCGGGCCGCCCAGTGCGCTGAGGCCGCGGTCAGCCCAGCTCGAACCCCTCCCGCCACGAAGGCCGGCTCGGCAGCCAGCCCAGGTCCTTCCGAGCGCGTGTGTTGTCCGCTCCCCGAGCCCACGGCGTGCGCTCACCCTCGGTCCGAGCAGGAGGCGGCGCCCCGACGGAAGCGCAGAACGCCGGCACCCAGTCGTAGCCCGCCGCGGGCTCGTCGTCGCAGACGTTGACCGGGCCGGTGGGCCAGGTGAGGGCGGCGAGCGCGGCCGAGGCGGCGTCGTCGATGTGGAGGAAGCTGGTTACGTCCGCGGTGGCCGGGAGGTTGCCGGCCGCCGCGAGCTGGGCCATGAGGGCGCCGGCGGTGTACCAGGTGTCCGGGCCGTAGAGGGTGCCGTAGCGCAGGACCACCCATTCGGGCAATTCCGACACCGCCGTCTCCAGGCTGGCGACGCCCGACACCGAGCCGAGCCGGTCGGGGGCGCCGCCCAGGTCGAGTGGCGTGTCTTCCGTCGCGGGCGCGGCGCCGGGCTCGTACGCCCACGAGATGCTCTGCGCGACGATCCGCCGCACCCCGGCGGCCTTCGCCGCGTCGACGAGGTTGCGCGTGCCGACCGTGCGCACCTGGGCGTTCGCGGTGCGGTCGCCCGAGCCGAGGTCCGTCAGCTGGTGCATCACCACATCCGGCGCGGCGGCCCGGACGATCTCGGCCAGTGCGGGCGCGTCGTACACGTCGCCGAGCACGGCCGTCGCGCCGAGCGCGGTGATCCGGTCGGCCGAGGCCCCGCCGCGCGCCAGCCCGACCACCTCGTGGCCCGCCCCGAGCAGCGCCGGCACCACCTTGCGCCCGACAACGCCGGACGCGCCGGCGAGGAAGATCCGCATCTTTCCCTCTCAAACGATCTCGTGTGGACAACCCAGGTGAGTTCCAGTCAACCGGCGCCCACGCCGGACCGGTAGTCCACTTCACCCCCGCCCCACTGGACCGGTTCACGGCACCCGGAGGTGTGGATCACACACCGGCCTGTCACGTTCGCCGGACCTGCGCGGTCTGGGCAGTGATCCACACCCGAGACGAAATGAGGCAAGACCGATGCGAGTGGCTGTCGCCGGCGGGACCGGGCTGATCGGCGCGCTGGTGGTGCGGAAGCTGACCGCGGCCGGGCACGAGCCGGCGGTGCTGGCGCGTTCGAGTGGCGTCGACCTGACGACCGGCGCCGGGCTCGGCGGGAAGCTCGACGGCTGCGAAGAAGTCGTCGACGTCACCAACGTCATGGCCGTGCGCAGGAAGCCGGCGGTCGGGTTCTTCGCCGCCGCCACGCGCAACCTCCTGGACGCCGCCGCGACGGCCGGGGCGCGGCACGTGATCACGCTCTCGATCGTCGGCGTGGACGACGTCGACCTCGGCTACTACTTCGGCAAGCGCAAGCAGGAGGAGCTGGTGCGCAACGGCCCGGTGCCGTGGACGATCCTGCGGGCCACTCAGTTCCACGAGTTCCCGGAGCCCCTTGTGGACGGTGCCCGCGGGGCGTTCGTGGTGGTGCCCCAGGAGCTGTCCCAGCCGGTCTCGGCGGACGAGGTCGCGAGCGCGCTGGCCGCGCAGGTCGGGCAGAAGCCGGGCGGCTACGTGCGGCCGCTCGCCGGACCCGAGCAGCTCCAGATGGCCGACATGGCCCGCCGGCTGGTCAAGGCCCGCGGATCCCGCAAGATCGTGCTGCCGGTGCGCCTGCCGGGCGCGGTCGGCAAGGCCATGACCGGCGGCGCGCTGCTGCCGCGCGAAGACTACGCCCAGGGCGAGCGGACGTTCGCCGAGTACCTGCGCCGCGTCGCGAACCGACTGTCCTGAAAGGACTCCCATGCACACCCTCGCCATCCGGGCCGCCCTGGTGATCCCATTCCTCGACGAAGTGGTCGTCGGCGGCTGGAACCAGCTGTTCCCCGAAGGCTTCTACACCACGTTTCCCACGGTGGACCTGAACCCGCCGTTCAGCGAGCACTTCGCCCGCGACTTCGGCGGCGCGACGCTGGCCATCGCGCTGGTGCTCGGCATCGCACTGGTCAAACCGAAGACGCACTACGTCGTGCCCGCCGCGGCGGCGTTCTCGCTCTTCGCCGTGCCGCACTTCTTCTTCCACCTGTTCGACACGCACCCGCCGGTCATGTGGCAGGCCGTCGTGCTCACCACCGCCAATGCCCTGGTGGCACTCCTCGGCCTGGCTGCGATCCTCCTGGCCGTGCTGCGCGACCGGCGCGAGGCTACTGCGGATTAGCCCGGTACGGGTCGAGCGCGCCGGTCGGCCCGTTGCCGACGAAGTCGCCGGTCGCCCGCTACATCTCGCGTTCGTCCGCCGGCCGAGCGGGCAGCGTCAGCCCCATCGCGGTGCCAGCGGCGGGCGGCCGAGGTCGGCCATCGCGCAGACGGCGCCGGCCCACTCGCCCGTGGCGACCACGGCCACCCGATACCAGACGACGGCAGGCGCCCCCGCCGTCACCCACGACCGGTCCGCCCGCCCCGGCGACGAGGTCGACGGCGGCGGCCACCGCGACGAGCCCGTGGCCGTAGAGCAGGCTGACCAAGAAGTCGACTTACGTGCGCCGAACCGCGTGGCCACTACCTGCCGAAGCCTGGACCCGGCGGCTGGACACCCTGTTGACCACCGCCGGCCCACGTTGCGGAATCCTTCGACCCGAGGAGTTCGACATCGAAGCGAATCCCACCGACGGAAGGTGACCGGGCGTCGCCTCCGCGGAATCCCCGACGGTGGCGTCGGCGCGTCAGGATCACTAAATCGCGGCGAGTCCTCGTCGGGAGCGCCGGGATCCGTAGGTCCGTCGTTGTGCGACGTCGTCATCCGCCGCCCCTGTCGTTCACGCGAGCCGGTCACCATAGTGGGAAACGCCCGCGCAACCGAGGGTCGGCGCGAAATCAAGCCGGCCCCAGATCCGAGGAAAGCCAGTGTTCCGGCCGCATCGAAATCACGATGTGCTCTCCGATGTGGGTGCGCTCGAAGTCCAGGAAGGGCGCGACTTTCTCCGGCGGGAGGTACCGCGACACCATTTCCCACGTTTGCTCGTCGGCACTGGGGCCGGTACCGGTAACCGGTCCTTCCACCGAGACGTAGCGGACGGTGGGCGAGATCCGTTGCACCATCAGGGTGAAGCGCCCCGCCGCCTCGATCGCGCGGGCTTTGCGCGCGCCCGGGGGCGTGCGGATCCACAGATCACCACCCGGGGTGTACTGGTACCAGATGGGCACGACGAGCGGAGCACGGTCGGGGCGTTCGACCACCGACAACGCGCCGACGTGCGGCTCGGCCAGGAACTGTTCGCGTATTTCCGCTGTCAACACCATGACCGCGCAGGCTACGCCGTGGGTCCGACAAGAACCGTCACACTCGGCCGTAAAGTCCACTGTGGACGAATGATTCGGTACGATCGAGGCAACTCCTGTAACGCTCATGAAATCCTTTTCGATTGAACTGGGGTAACCCTTTCGCGAGACCGAGAGGAACGGGGAAATGACAGTCGCCAAAACAGATGACCGCGATCTGACGCCCGCACCGTGACCGCGTCCGGGCAGGACACCGTGCTGGTCGTGGGGGCCGGGCCGGTGGGCTTGACGGCCGCCGCCGAGCTGGTGCGCCAGGGCGCGCGCGTGCGGGTGGTGGAGCAGCTGGCCGAGCCCACCACGCAGTCCCGCGCGGTCGTCGTGCACCCGCGCACGCAGGAGCACCTGGCCGCCATGGGCGTGCTCGCGCGGCTGGAGCGCGAAGCGTCCGCCATGACCGCGCTGGAGATCTACGCCGGCCACGACCCGAAGCAGCCCACCGTGCGGCTGGACACCGAGCACCTCACCACCCGCTACCGCCGCATCCTCGACCTCCCCCAGCCACGGACCGAGGCGCTGCTCGCCGAACACGCGGCCGGCCTGGGCGTGCGGGTCGAACGCGGCGTGACACTGGAGAGCCTCGAACAGGATTCGACGGGCGTCACGGCCACCTTCACCTCGGCGGCCGGGCGCGACCGGTCCCGCTACGGCTGGGTGGTCGGCGCCGACGGCGGGCACAGCACCACGCGCACGGCCGTCGGCACGCGGATCGAGGGCGTGTTCGAAGGTCAACATTTTTTGTTCGCCGACGTCGCCGCCGAGTCCGAACGCTCACCCGACACCGTGCGAATGTTCGCGCACCCCGATGGCATCGGCGGCGTGTTCCCGATGCCCGAGGGCCGCACGCGGCTGTTGTTCGAAGTCGAACCCCCGGCGGCCGGTGCGGTCCCGACGATCGCCGAGACACAGCAGCTCGTCGACCAGCGCGCGGGCGGCGCCTGGCACGTGACGGACGCACACTGGCTCACGTACTTCGAGATCCACCACGGCCAGGTGCCCCGCTACCGGCACGGCCGGGTGCTGCTGGCCGGCGACGCCGCGCACATCCACAGCCCCGCCGGCGGTCAGGGCATGAACACCGGCATCCAGGACGCGGTGAACCTCGCGTGGAAGCTCGCCTTGGTCGCCACCGGCCGCGCCGATCCCGCGCTGCTCGATTCCTACCACGCCGAACGCCACCGGGTCGGCGCGTCCGTGGTCAAGGAGACCACGCGCATGACCGACGTCATGACCGTCAACGGCGCCGAACGCGGGCTGCGCAACCTCGCGCTGTTCCTGGTCGGACACCTCCCGCCGGTGCGCGAGGAGCTGATCTCCGGCATCGCCGAGGTCGACATCCACTACCGCGCCAGCCCCATCGTCACCGGCCGCGCGACCTCACGGCGGCACCCGCACCCGGGCGACCACGCGCCCGACCTGCCCGGCCTGCGCGCCGCCGACGGCACGCCGACCTCACTCGACGAGCTGCTCCGTCGGCCCGGCCACCTGCTCCTCACGAGCGTCCGGGACACGGCGGTCCTTGACGAGTTCCGCGCGGCCCTGGCCGGGCTCGGCACGGTCCTACCCCTCGGCCCCGGCGGACTCCAGGACCCGGACGGCTCGTTCACCGACCGCTACGGCACCGGCGACCACGGCCTCGCCCTCATCCGCCCCGACGGTTACCTCGGCCTCATCACCCGGGAGGGAACTCCCGAAAAACTGTCCGAATACGCACAACTCCTGATGCACGCCGCTCAGGCTTCGTTGCCCGGTGGTAAGTCCCGCACATTCTGAAACCCGAGCTGCGGGCCGCCACTCGTCGCGGCGGCGAACGGGCTCAGCAGGTACCCGATGTGGTCGCCCGTGTCGTGACGCGACAGGACTTCGCCGGCGAACCAGTCGGGGCACCCGTCGAGCAACGGGAGACCGCGCGGCCCGGAATGCCAGGCGCACAAGGAGAACTTGTCGACGTCGAACCCACTGCGGGAGCCGAACAGCCGGGCGAGCTCCGCCGCGTCCCGCGTCAGCCGGTGCACGGCGAGCTCCCCGACGCCCGCCGCGACCTCCGTCGTGTGGTTCTCCTTCGACAGCCACACCATGAACCGCGGCGGCGAGATGCTGCACTGCGCCGCGAAGCCCACGAGGCACCCGGCTCGTCGCTCGCCGTCGCGGCACGTCACGACGTACATCGGGTAGTCCAGCTGTCCTGCCCAGCTGTCGAACTGGTCGTCGGCCACGGCCCTCCTCACCGAACGGACCGTCAGCGCAGGGGCGCGGCGAGCCCGGCACATGTCGCGGCCAGCAGCCGGGTCAGTGTCGGGGCGAAGTCACCGGGGCCGACGATCGACAGCGACGCGTCGGCCCGGTACGCCGCGGCGAGCTCGGCCCCGGGATGGGTGACCTGCCACAGCGTGGCCGCGAGGGCGTTGGCCGCGGTGACGACGTCGATCGCCGCGGCGGCAAGGGAAGGCGTCGCAGCTCTGATGGCCGCGGTCAGGACGTCGATCGCCTGGCGGCTGCCGCGCTTGAACTCCACGACGTGCTCGACGTCGACGTCGTGTTCCAGGTGTAGCGGGACGTTGGCGAACAGGTCGCACAGCAACGGATCGGCGGCCAGGCACGCGACGAGCACCTCCGCCAGCTCCGCCGGTGAGACCGTGCGGCCGCGAAGCTCTTCGTCGACCGCATTCGCCCAGCTCGCCCAGCCGTCCGCCGCGAGCCGCAACAGCACGTGCTTGTGCGAGGGGAAGTAGCGGCGCATCGCGGAATGGTGCACGCCCACCTGGTCGGCGATCGCCGTGAGCGTGACCGACGCGACGCCCCGCCCGCGCGCGAGCGTGCGCGCCGCGTCCACCAGGGCTTCAGCACGCTGACGCTTGCTTTCGGGCGAACGCGCGCGCTGGAAAGAAGTCACCTCCGCAGCATAACGCACGATGTGTGCGTTGACAGGACGAGCGCGGCGAGGCTAGCGTCTCATTAACGCACAAGGTGTGCGCAATCAACAGGAGGCTCCCATGGCCAGCAAGGTTCTCCTCGTCACCGGCACCACGTCCGGGATGGGCCGCACGATCGCGCTCGACGCCGCCGCGGCCGGGTACACGGTCGTGGCCACCGGGCGCGACGAGCAGCGGATGGCCGAACTCGCCAAGGAGGCGAAGGCCCGCCAGGTCGAGCTCGACATCCGGTTCCTCGAGATCACCGACCACCCCGCCGTCTACGCCCTGATCGGCGCCGTGGCCCGGATCCACGGGCACCTCGACGCCGTGGTCTCGCAAGCCGGCGGCATCTTCGCCCTCGGCACGGCGGAGCAGATCACGATGGACGGCTTCCGTTTCGTCCTCGAGACGAACTTCTTCGGCAACCTCGCCGTCATCAAGGCCGCGCTGCCGCACCTGCGCGCGAGCAAGGGCAGGCTGATCGTGACGACCAGCGCCAACGGGCTGGTCGGTGCGCCGTACAACGACGCGTACGCGGCTTCGAAGTTCGCGCTCGAAGGAGCTGTCGAGTCGCTCGCTCCGGTCGTCGCGCGCTACGGCGTGCGGACCACCATCGTGGAACCCGGGCCGGTGGCCACCGAGGTGATGGCCCCGCGGCGCTTCGAGAAGCTGCTGCTCCACGACGCGGTGGAGAACAGCCCGTACCCCGAGCCGTGGGACTTCCTGTCCCGGGTCATCGGGAACACCGGCGGCGTGCAGGCGGTCGAGGAGGTCGGCCCGCAGATCCTCGACCTGCTCGCCCGCGACAACCCGCCGCTGCGGTTCCAGACCGCGCAGTGGGCCCGGGACTTCGTCGCGCCGAAGTTGTCCGCGGACTTGGACGGCAAGAAGGTCTACGAGGCTTCGGAGGCATACATCGGCCTCGCCGGCTAGTACCTACGGCAGCAGCAGCGGGATGAGCGCCCGGCGGTGGCGCGTGACGAACTGCCACACGAGAAAACCCAATGCCAGCAACAGGTAGCTGTTGCCGATCACGTGGTCCAGCGGCCCCCAGGACAGCTCGCGGAAGTCGTTGTTGGGCAACAGCGAATGCGGCGCGACTATGAAGATCGCGATCACGGCCGCCAGCCCGGCGACCGCGCGGCCGGTCGTGGCGCGGGCGGCCGCCACGATCGTCGCGGGGACGATCCAGACCCAGTGGTGCGACCACGAGATGGGTGAGCACACGAGGACCGCGGCGGCGTTGAGCAGGAAGGCGACCGGTTCGTCGGCCCGGCGCATGGCCGCCGCCGCGAGGATCAAGGCGGCCAGGGTCGCCGCGGCGACCAGGACGAGCGTGGGTGTCGCGGGGAGGCCGAAGCGGTGGACGGCGCCCTGGATGGTCTGGTTGGTGGCGAAGATCGAACCGCTCATGCCCGACGCGCCGGTCAGCCCGCCGCCGAGCCAATAGGCCGCGGAAGCCTGAGGGGCCAACACAAAACCGACCACGCCGGCGGCGACGAACGTGACGAGGGCGGTGGCGAGCGCACGGAAGTCCTTCCTCAGCAGGAAGAACAGCAGAAACCCGGCGGGCGTGATCTTCACGGCCGCGGCCAGGCCGACGAGCACCCCGCGCGGCAGTCGGGTTTTCGGCCCGAGGCAGTCGATCACGACCAGAGCCATGAGCACGAGGTTGACCTGTCCGAACCACAGCGTCTCGCGCACCGGCTCGAATGCCAGCGACGCCGCCCCGACCACGACCGCGGCCAGCACCGCGGTGCGCGTTTCGGCGCGCGGCCGCACGACGACGTAGACCGTGGCACCCAGTGCGGTCAGCGAAATCGCCAGCATCAGGACGGCGGCCACCGGCGTGGGCACCGCGGCCGGCACGAGGAACAGGACGGCGGCGAACGGCGGATAGATGAACGGCAACGTCATGCCCGACCGCGTCGGCGGCAGCGGGCCGTAGAGGTCGCGGCCGTGCGCCAGCGCCTGCGCGCCGAGCCGGTAGACCTCCAGGTCCACCGGCCACAGCGTGCACACGACCGCGAGCACGCCCGCCGCGAAGACGACCGCCGCCACCACCAACGCCACCACGACCCCCCGGCGAGCGGCCGCCTCGTCAAACAGGTGTTTCAGCACTCCGGCCGGTGTCGCGCGCCCCCCAGGGCCTCGGAACGTGATCACCCCGTGATCATCCACGGCGCGTGATCGTTTCACCGAGTCGGGGGCTGTTCGTCACGCGCTGAAGCCGCTGCGGCGGGCCCGCCGTGCCTGCGCCCAAGTAGTGACGGGCACCAGACCGGGGGTCGATCGGCGCCGGGGTCGCCCGGGCAAATCGGCTATTCGGTCCAGACCACGCACGAGTCGACAGTCGCCCGCACCCAACGCTCCGGCGGATACCAGCCCGGCTCGGCGCGGCAGTCACCCCTGCCGCACCAGGAGAATCGCTGCGGCCAGGACCTCCGCGTCAGCCCAACGCCGTCCGACCGGCCCGCCCAGGCCGGACCATCACCGGAGTCGACGGTTGCGCACCTGCGCCCAACGCACTCCGGCCGGATTCGCGATGCACACCCCCTCGTGTACCAGGCCGCTCCGTGCGCACATCTGCCGCGTCGAGTGAGTCGCCGCCTGACCAGACCTCCGCACAAGCGCGACGCCGACCGCTCGCCCCCGCCACACCGGACCACCCCACGAGCCCACGGTTGCGCACCTGCGCCCAACGCACTCCGGCCGCGTTCGCGATGCACACTCCCCCGTGGACCAGGCCCACTCCGCGCGCACACCTGCCGCGTCGAGTGAGTCGCCGCCTGACCAGACCTCCGCACAAGCCCCACGCCACCCGACCGGCCCCGCCACACCGGACCACCCCACAAGCCCACGGCTGCGCACCTGCACCCAACGCACCCCGGCCGCGTTCGCGAAGCACACTCCCCCGTGGACCAGGCCCACTGCGCGCCACCTGCCGCGACGAGTGAGTCGCCGCCAGACCAGACCCCCGCCCAAGCCCGACGCCGACCGCTCGCCCCCTCCACACCGGACCACCCCACGAACCCACGTCGCGCCCAACAGGTCCCGCCGCGTCGGCGATGCACACGCCCGCCGGCATCAGCCTCACTCGGCGCCGGCAATCGCCCCGTGGCCGCACGAGCCCGGCGCTGCTCGCGGGCTCCAGGTCCGGACCACTCCGGATCAGCGGCCCCGGCGTGCCGCAGCCGCCGACACCATCCCCAGCGCCAGATCCGCGTAGTACTCCCCCAGTTCCTCAGGCGAATCCGCCCCGTCCAGCCGGTACCACCGGACCAGGTCGACGCCCAGCGAGAGGATCGCGCGCACGACCCGGTGGGCGTCGGCGTCGGGGAAGGCACCGGTGGTGGTGCCGTGGGTGAGGGCGTCGTGGAAGACCGAGGTGGACCGGCGGCGCAGGTCGACGATCACGTCGTAGTGCGCGGGCGTCAGGGCGCCCAGTTCGTACTGGCTGACGCGCGCGGCGACGTGGTGGCGGGCGTGCCACGAGACGAAGGCGGCGACGAGGGCGCGCAGGTGCGCGGCGGGGTCGGCGTCGGGCGGGACGCGGTTCAGCACGTCGAGTGAACTTTTGTGCCCGGCGCGGGTGATCTCGAACAGCACTTCCTCCTTGGAGCTGAAGTGCACGTACAGCGCGGCGGGCGAGAGGCCGGCCGCGGCGGTGATGTCCCTGGTCGTGGTGGCGTGGAAACCCTGGGCGGCGAAGCAGCGCACGCCACCGGTGAGCAGGCCGCGCGCGGCTTTGCCGAAGCCGGCGTCCCAGAGGTCGGGCGAGTCGTCCGCCAGGTCGGGGAGCGCGGATCGCTGGGCGCTCATCGGGGTCCTTTCCGCCGGAAGGGGGCCCTTGCTCCGCCCCACGGGTGTGTGTATCGTCGCACACCACCAGCGATTATGACTATGCGCTTAGTCATTGTCCCAGGTAGATGTGTCCCAGCTAGATGTTCTTCCGCGATCCGCCGTCGATCGGGAGGAGGACACCGTGGACGTGTCCTGCGCGTTCCCCACCGCTCTGGACTCTCCGGAAAAAATCGCACTGGCCGAGCGACTCGGCTACCACCGGGCGTGGGTGTACGACACACCCCAGCAAAGCCCCGACGTCTGGATGACCCTTGCCCTCGCCGCCGACCGCACCGAGCGCATCGGCCTCGGCCCGGGCGTGCTCGTGCCCAGCCTGCGCCACCCCATGGTCAACGCCGCGGCCACGGCCACCCTCGCCGCGCTCGCCCCCGGCCGCGTGGCGGTCGCGTTCGGCACCGGCTTTTCCGGCCGCCGCGCGATGGGGTACGGCGCCGTGCGCTGGGCGTTCATGGAGTCCTACCTCCGCGCGTACCGCGGGCTGCTGCGCGGCGAAACCGTGGAGTGGGAAGGCGCGCGAATGCGGATGCTGCACCCCGACGGCCACGCTCCGGCGCGGCCCCTCGACGTGCCGATCCTCGTCGGCGCGCTCGGCCCCAAGGGCAACAAGGTCGCGAGCGAGCTCGGCGACGGCCTGTTCGCCACGCTGCAGACGCCCGAGTTCATGAAGGACCACCCCTGGGTCGCGTTCCTCGAATGGGGCACGGTGCTCGACGAGGGTGAACCCACCGACTCCGCCCACGCACGCTCGGCCGCCGGCCCGGGCTGGGCACTGTCCTTCCACGGCGCCTACGAGTTCGGCGGCCCCGACGCGGTGCGTACGTTGCCCGGCGGGGTGGAATGGCTCGAGGTGGTGGAAAAAACACACGAGGAACACCGCCACCTCACCATCCACTCAGGACACTGCGTCGACCTCAACGAAGCCGACAGCGCCGCCTGGCAAGCCGGCGGCGACTCCACGCTGCGCGAGGTGACGCTGAGCGGAACCCGCGACGAGGTCCGCCGCAAGATCGACGACTACGCCTCGCGCGGCGTCACCGAGATCGTCTTCCAGCCGTGCGGGCCCGACATCCAGGGCGAGCTCGAGCGCTTCCTCGATGCCGCCGCCGGCTGACCCGAACCCACACCGTCCACAGGGGAATCATGAGCCGCGAAACGAGCACCGTCCTAGAAGGACTGTCCTACCTGGAGTGCCCACGCTGGCACGACAACCGCATCTGGTTCGCCGATTTCTACACCTACCGAGTGTGTTCGGCCGCCGAAGACGGCACAGACCCGCGCACGGAAGCCGAGGTTCCGCAGCAGCCGTCGGGCCTCGGCTGGCTGCCCGACGGCCGGCTCCTGGTCGTGTCGATGCGCGACCGCCTGCTGCTGCGCCGCGAGCCGGACAGCACGCTCGTGCCCCACGCGGACCTCTCCGGCCACGTCAAGGGCCACCCCAACGACATGGTCGTCGATGCCCGCGGCCGCGCCTTCGTCGGCGAGTTCGGCTTCGACCTCATGGGCGGCGCCCCGCTCGAATCCGCGTCGCTGCTGCGCGCCGACCCGGACGGCACCGTCACCACCGTCGCGCGGGACCTGTGGTTCCCCAACGGAAGCGTGCTCACCGACGACGGGGTGCTCCTGGTCAACGAGACCTTCGGCAACCGTGTCACGGCGTTCGACGTCGCCGACGACGGGTCCCTGGCCAACCGCCGGATCTGGGCGCAGTTCGGTGACCTACCGACCGGCGCGGATCTCCCGGCCGCGATCGCGCAGCTGGTCGTCGGCCCCGACGGCTGCTGCCTCGACGCCGAGGGCGCGCTCTGGATCGCCGACGCCGTGGGGGCCCGCGTGATCCGCGTGCGTGAGGGCGGCGAGATCACCGACGAGATCCCCACGGGCACCGGCGTGTTCGCCTGCATGCTCGGCGGCGCCGACGGCCGCACCCTCTACCTGTGCACCGCGCCCGACTTCGACGAGAACGCCCGGAAGAACGCCTGCGAAGGCCGTCTCGCCGCGGCCCGGGTGGACGTGCCCCACGCCGGGCTTCCCTGACCCGTCAGGGTTCCAGCCGCACCGGCAGCCGCGCCTTGCCGGAGAACACGATGGTGGGCAACGGTTCCAGCGTCTCCCCCGGCTCGGCGAGCTCGAGGCGGGAGAAGCGGTCGAAGAGCGCGGTCACGGCGACCGTCGCCTCGGTGAGGCCGAGTGCCCCGGCGATGCAGAGGTGCGCGCCGTGGCCGAAGGCGAGGTGGTCTTTGTCCGGGCGGTTCACGTCGAAGGCCCCGGGCGTTTCGCCGTGGCGGCGAGGATCGCGCCCGGCCGCGCCGAAGCCCAGGAGGATGGCCTCGCCGCGGCGGATGAGAACGCCTTCGCCGAGATCGATGTCCTCGACGGCGTAGCGCAACGGCATGTGCTGCACGGGAGCGTCGGCGCGCAACGTCTCGTCGAGGACATCCGGCCACGGCGTCTGTCCGCCGAGGACGGACGCTCGCTGGTCCGGGTGAGTGGCGAGATCGAAGACCGCGTTGGTGATCAGGCCGGTCGTCGACGGGATGCCGCCGGCGATGGTCACGGCGAGGGCGAGAACACGTTCCTCTTCGGTGAGATGTCGAGTCCCAAGGCACGTCCGTTGCCGCGCGGATTCGCACACGGCGGCTGGAACGCTGCCGGCACGACCTCACCGCGCCCCAGCACCGGCACGTGCCGATCGCCGCCATCGGGCGGCGCTGGGGGTTCTCGGATGCCGCGCAATTCTCCCGCCTGTTCCGCAGTACTTATGGCCGTTCTCCGCGCGAATACCGCCACGACAGCGTGCTCGCCGAGTAACAATGCTCTGCGATGACGTACAACCACAGCGTCATCCGACGGGCGCGGTGAGCGGGTGCCGGAATCTAACTTGATCTTGTGAACGATCCCCACAACCGACGTCCGTTTCCGAACACAACGCGTGCGATCACGATCATGCTCACCACTCTTGCGGTGGGTGTTGTGACTGCGTGTTCAACGCCCACCACCCCGACCGCCGCCGCCCCCAGCCCACCGCCCCAGCCGCCGCCCGCCGCGGCCGCGACCAGCTGGTCACCGGCACCCGTGGTGCCGCTCGCCTCGCAGCCGCCGCCGGCGCTGCTCGTGGACAGTCCCCTGCCCGACCAGCTCGCCATGGGGCTGGTGGTGATCCGCTACCGCGCGGAGAACCTGCGGATCGTGCCCGTGTACGGACCCGCCGCGCTCGACGTGTCGCCGCGGATCGGCCACATCCACGTGACCGTGGACGACGCGCCGTGGCACTGGGCCGACGCGAGCGGCGAGCCGCTGATCCTCCAGAGCCTGCCGCCGGGGCCGCACAAGGTGTGGATCGGGCTGGCGGACCCGACGCACAAGATCCTCGACAGCAAGACGGTCGCCTTCACCGTCCCACCCCACGCCGGCGGCCATTAGCCGACGGCCTGCACGCCGGGCTCTAGCCGACGCCCGCACGACGAGCCCAACCGACGGCCCGCACGCTGGGCTCTAGCCGACGGCCCGCACGCTGGGCTCTAGCCGACGGCCCGCACGCCGACCTCAGCCGACAGCCCGCACACCAGGCTCAGCCGGCGAACTCCACGATCAGCCGCGCCAGCTCGTCCGGCTGGTCCTCCGGCACGAAGGCGCCCGAATCGGCGACCGTGACCAGCCGGGCGTCGGGCAGGACAGCCGCGAGGCGGGCGAAGAGCGAGGCAGGGAAGATGCGGTCGTCCGCCGCGCGGACCAGCAGCACGGGCTTGCCGAAACCGGGCAGTGCCCCGGCGGCGGCCAGCGTGTACCGGGGGTGCACGCCGAGAAGGAACCGGCGCAGGTCCCGGCGGATCTCGCCGCTGTCGTAGGCCGGGCGCAGGTAGGAATCCAGCACCTCGGCGGGGATCCCGTGCTTGGCCAACGCGCCGAACGCCGACGGCTGCCGCCGCACGATCGGCAGCCGCAGCAGCCGGCTGCCGGCCCAGGCCGCGCCGGGCAGCCGCATCAGCCGCGGCAGCGCGTCGAACGGCGCGGGGAAGAACTCCTCGAACGCGTCGCACGGCGTGAGCACAACCCGGCCGATCCGGCCCGGGTTTTCCGTCATGAGGATCTGGGTGAGTGCCCCGCCGGTGTCGTTGGCGACCACCGTCACGTCAGTGAGGTCGAGCGCGTCGAGGAACTGCCCGATCAGCCGGGCGACGCCGGACGGCGTCAGGTCCGCGTCCGCCGCCAGGGGCACGCGGTGCGCGCCGAGCGGCCAATCCGGGGCGAGACATCGAAACCCCGCGTCGGCGACGGCCGGCACGACCTTGCGCCACAGGTTCGCGTTGACGAGCAGCCCGTGTACGAACACCACCGCCGGCCCGGACCCACGCTCGGAGTACGCGACCCGGCCCCCGGGCAGGGTCACGCTCTTGCCGGTGCCGAGCATGCCGGCCTCCTCGGTGCTCGACGGTGCCGACAGTCCTTTGTGGAATACGCCGGTGCCGCCATCGTCACAGAACGCCGCGCGACCTTCAACACGCCTACCCCCATTCCAGGGTGGGCCTCAGGCCGGCTCGGGGATTTCTAAGTCGTCGAACCCGGGGATGAACATCACGACGTGGGTGATGAGCTCGCCCTCGAACGTCAGCACGTCCCACCCGGTGATGGGCTCGGTTCGCCCGGGCGTGCAGCTCGGTGATCCGCTCGTTCAGCGCCTCCCGGCCCCGCAGCACCCGATCCGGCTCGACCACCGTCACGTCCTCGGTGTACACGCGCTCGAGCGCCGCCGCCCGCTCTGGGGTGTCAGCGATCATCCAGGCAGCCAGGTGCCCCTTGACCAGTCGGTAAACAATCATGACGACCGGGCCTTCCGGGCCGACGTGCGCCGGATCACGGATCATCCCGATTGTCGCCTGATGGAAGGCTTTTCTCCGCGGGCGGCGTCGGTCTAGGATGGACGATTCTCCTGGGGGAGGAGGGTGGGCGAGGGATGTTCCAGATTCCGGTGACCGCGGACATGCGGCGGTGGACGGTCCGGCTGTGCGAGGACGTCGCGGTGTTCGCGTGCACACCGCTGGTCGAGGACCACACGGCGGCGCGCGCGCTGCCTCGGAGCTGGGACGGGCGCGGGCTCGGCCTGCCGGAGCACGACGTCGCGGGGTTCGCGGCGGCGCTGGGCGAGATCATGAAGACTCCGCTGTTCTGGCGGGCCTACCGCGGCGCCGCTCGCGGCCCGGAGCAGCTGTGGGCCGAGCCGCACCGGGACGACGAGGACGGGTTCGTGTACCTGAGCGGGCCGTGCGGCGAGACGTCCGAGGTCGTCGGCTACCGCCCCGTCTACAGCTTCACCCTCGCGCTGGCCGACCTGCGCGGGCTGCGGATCCGGCTGGCCGCGTACCTGCGCGACAGCCTCGTGCGCGCCTGATCGTCACCCCGGTTCGCCCGGGGCGGGTGGGAGGGTGAGCGACATGGACGACCAGTGGCGATCCGTGGACGACCTGGACGCCGACCCCGCGTGGTCGGTCACGCGCAGCCCGACGCACGGGCAGTGGGTCACGGCGGAATGGGCGTCGGGGCCGTGGCTGGTCGGCCTGACCCCCGTCGACTCCGGCGTGGTGGCGGCCATCCTCTGGTCCGGCGACGACGTGGTCGGCCACGCGCGTGGCAGCGAAGCGGCGATGTGTGCGACCTGCCGGACCTGGATCCACGGGCTGCGCACGCAGGACGCCGCACCGGCACCCGTCCGGCGCGACGCCGAGCTCAACGTCTGACGGTCGTCAGCGTGACACCCCGCCGGAGGGGCCGGTCACGTCAGCCGGTAGACGCGTTCGGCGTTGCCGCCGAGCACCGCGTCGAGCACGCTCGGCTCGAGCCCGAGGCCGGCCACGGCCTTGCGGTTGACGCCGATGCCGGGGGACGCGGGCCAGTCCGTGCCGAAGATCCACCTCGCCGCGATGCGGTCGAGGTCGAACCGGTCGTAGTACTGCGGCAGCTTGCGCGGCGGCAGGCCGGCGATGTCGAGCCAGACGTTCGGCCGGGCCAGCGCCATGAAGCCGGCGACCTCGTAGCTCCAGCCGCGGCCGCCGTGCGCGAGCACGACAGTGAGGTCCGGGAAGTCGCGCAGCACGTCGTCCATCAGCACCGGGTCGCCGCGGCGGCCGCTCGCGCCGGGGAACGAGCTGGGGCCGGTGTGCGTGATCACCGGGATCCCGCGTTGCTCGCACTCGGCGTACGCGGGGTAGAGCTCCCGGTCGTTCGGCGCGAAGTTCCCGTGGACCGGGTGGATCTTCAGGGCGACCGCGCCCAGGTCCAGCTGCCGGCGCAGCTCGGTCGCGACCGGGTAGTGCAGGTGCGGGTTGACGTTGGCGACCAGGCGGAACCGCGTCGGGTTGTACTCGAGGACCGGGAGCAGGTCCTCGGCCGGCTGGATGCCCGTGACCCGCGGGCTGTGCTCGGTGAACAGCAGCGCGCGATCCACCCCGCCTGCGGCGAACAGCGCGTCGATCCGCTTCGGGACGATCGCGCCGTCGGGCCCGTACATGGACTCCACTTCCGCCCGGTCGGAGGCCGGGCTGAGCCAGGTGTCCCAGCCGAGCTTCAACGTCGGGAGCCGCGCCAGGTGCACGTGAGCGTCGACGATCATCCGCGCGATCCTGCCAGTCGGGTTCCGGTGAACGGTCAGCTGGTTCTACCACGAGAAGGTTCCCGGGACGTCAGCGCCAGGTGGGCATCTGCGTGTCGATGTAGCGGGTGCCCGGGACCGCGACGACGTCGTCACCGCGGCCGGGCAAGGAGCACCGTCCTCGATGATCAAGCCGCGAGCTGCCGGACCAGCAGCGTCGTGCCGATCGCGATCATGGCTCCGCCGGAGAAGCGGGACACACCACGGGCCCAGCCGGGCCGTGTCGACAGCACCACCCGAGCGCCCAGCCCGACTCCGGCGTAGACGAGCCCGCAACTGACGGTGTGCACCAGGCCGAGCACGAGGATCTGCCCGGCCACCGGCCACGCCGCCGACGGGTCGGTGAACTGCGGCAGCAGCGCGAGGAAAAGCAGCAGCGCCTTGGGGTTCAGCCCGCTGATGCCCGCGCCTTTCGCGACCTGCCGCACCCACGAACCGGCCTCGTTGTCCGTGGCCGACCCGGGCGTTGCCGGACGGAGCAGCGCCGACACGCCCAGCCAGATCAGGTACACCGCGCCCACGGCGGTGAGCACCGTCAGCACGACCGGCGAGCCGGCCACCAGCGCGGCGACGCCCGCCGCGACCACCGCGGTCAGGGCCAGGTAGCCGACGAGCAGCCCGCCCACCGCGAGCGGGACCGAGCGTTTTCGCAGGCCCGCGTTGATCAGGTAGGCCCAGTCCGCGCCGGGTGTGAGCACCAGCAGGAACGACACGCCCCAGAACGCGAAGATGCCGCCGATCGCCATCGATGTTCCTTTCGCCAGGCCCCCACCTGGGGAAAGGCTATGGCGAAACGTCCGGCAGATGTTTCCAAAGTTCCCCGGATCCGTGGCTCATGAGGGAGAATTACGGCCATGGACGCCCTCGACCGGAAGATTCTTGCCGAGCTGCAGCGCGACGGCCGGCAGACCATCACCGAGCTGGCCGAGCGGCTACAGCTCAGCCTCTCCCCCTGCCACCGCCGGGTCCGCGCCCTCGAGAAATCCGGCACCATCGCCGGCTACCGCGCGCACGTGAACGCCCAGGCCCTGGGGCTCGGCTTCGACTGCCTGGTGTTCGTGACGATGCGCGAGTCCGACGGCGCCACCGTGGCCGCGTTCGAAGAGGCCGTCGCCGAGGTCGAGAACGTCGTTCAGGCGCAACGGCTTTTCGGTGACCCGGACTACCTGCTGCGCGTGGTCGCCCACGACCTGCCCGCGTTCCAGCAGCTCTACGACAAGCGGCTCGCGACGCTGCCCGGCGTTCAGCGCATCAGCTCGACGCTGGTGATGAAGAACGTCGTGGAGGACCGGCCGCTGCCGATGTGAACGGGCCACGACGGCGGACGAACGGGCACAATGGACACCCGCGCCCCGTCGGCTCCGGTATTCTCGCACTGTGCACAGTGGACAAATCAGCAGCTTGGGTCTGCTTCTCTCGGGCATCGCGAGCGTCGTCGCTCCGGGCAACGTCGCCGACACCCTTCGGATCACCGCCGCGGACCCGCGCGGCACCACGGATTTCCGCGCCGGGCTCGGCGGCACCTACGCGGCCCTCGGCGGCTGGGCGCTCGCCAGCCAGCAGCCGGCCGCGGACCTCGCCGTCGGCGCCACCTGGCTGGGCGCCGCCGCCGTCCGGCTCGGCTCGCTCGCCCTCGACCGGCCGAAGACCGACGCGAGTTACTGGGCGTTCCTCGGTCTGGAGGTCGGGCTCGGTTCCCTCGCACTGCTGTCCGCTCGCTCGCGCCGGCGGGCCCGGCGCCCGAACCCGGGTCAGCCGAGCCGGGCGTAGTCGATGATCGCGTCGAAGTCGCACCCGCGCAGGGTTCCGTAGCCCGGTCCCCAGCCGGAACCCAGGCGCGAGGCGACGAACGCGGCGGCGACGACCGTCGGCGCGTGCCGCACCAGTAGCGCGGCCTGCACGGCGAGCGCGAGGCGTGTGACGAGTGCTCACCTGGCCCTCGACGACGATCTGGGACCTCGTCCCCGCGATGCTCGTCATCGGCGTCGGCAACGGCCTGTCCCGACGACGCAGCAGACGTCGATGGCCCTGGGTGTCGCCGTGTTCGGCGGCGTGTTCTCCGCGCTGAGCACCGGGCCGCTCGGTTTCGGCAGCGCGTTCGCGGTGGTGTTCGGAATCTTGGCGGTGTTGCGCCTGTCCGTCGCCGTGGTTGCGCGGACGCTGCCTGACCCCCGCTGAAAGGCGCCGACCAGAACTACGCCGTGACCCCCACCAGCCGGAGCGCGAATCGGCTGTACTGCCACACCAGCGCGTCCTCGGATTGTTCGCCGTCGGCGCGGTACCAGACGGCGACGCCCATGCCCAGGTCGAGGACCGCGTACGAGGCCAGCCGAACGGAGTCCACCTGGAACACACCCGCGTCCACACCGGACTGGACGACCGCGCGGAAGCAGGCCTCGTACTCGGCGCGCAGGGCGAGCACGCGGGTGAGGTGCGGCTCGGCAAGACTGCGGATCTCGCGGGTGCCGACGAAGGCCTCCAGCCGGTGCCGGGCGTGGTAGCGGACGTGGGCCTCGGTGGCGCGACGAAGGCGCTCGACGGGGTCGGCGACACCGCCCACTGCGGCGCGGTGCGCGGTGAGCAGGTCCTCCATGGTCGTGACCATGATCGCCACCAGCAGGTCCTGCTTGGCGGCGACGTGTTTGTACAGGCTGGGGCCGCGGATCCCCACGGCCGCCCCGATGTCACCCATGGTGGTGCTCTCGAACCCCTTGCGGGTGAACAGCTCGAGCGCGGCCTCACGGATGTGGCCGGATCGGTCCACGCGACCTCCCTTCGGCTAACACAGGATAGCCGACGCGCCGCCACCAGGGTGACTGGCGCCACCGGGCTGTGACACAGCATAAGAACCCGCCTATAGTCAGCGGCTAATAGTCATTAGCCGATGGGAGAGCGCCGTGGCCGTCGACCTCGCGCCCGGGCCCGAGGTCGCCGACCTCGCCGAGCGCACCGCGAAGTTCATCCGCGACGTGGTGATCCCCGTCGAAGAAGAACACAAGGGCGTAGTGCATTCCGACGACATCCGCCGGCAGCTTCAGCAGGCCGCCAAGGATGCGGGCGTCTTCGCCCCGCACGTGAGCGACGAGTACGGCGGTCACGGTCTCGACATGCGCGGCCGTGCCGCCGTGTTCGAGGAGGCCGGTTACTCGCTGCTCGGCCCGCTCGCGCTGAACATCGCCGCGCCCGACGAGGGCAACATGCACATGCTCGAGGCGATCGCGAGCGACGAACAGAAAGAGCGCTACCTGCGGCCGCTCGCGACCGGCGAGATCCGCTCCTGCTTCGCGATGACGGAGCCCGCGCCGGGCGCCGGGTCCGACCCGGGCGCCCTGGCGACGCTGGCGGAACGCGTCGAGGACGGCTGGCGCATCACCGGCCGCAAGTGGTTCATCACCGGGGCCGAGGGCGCCGGGTTCACGATCTGCATGGCCCGCACGTCCGGCGAACCCGGCCACACCGGCGGCGCGACGATGTTCCTCGTCGACGCGGACACCCCGGGCATGAAGGTGGTCCGGCACATCGACACCCTCGACGAGAGCCTCTTCGGCGGCCACATCGAGCTCGACTTCGACGGCTGCGTCGTGCCCGAAGACGCGGTGCTCGGCGAGGTCGACGAAGGCTTCCGCTACGCGCAGGTCCGCCTCGGCCCGGCGCGGATGACCCACTGCATGCGCTGGCTCGGCATCGCCCGCCGCGCGCAGGACATCGCCGTCGCCCGCGCGGCCGAGCGCGAGCTGTTCGGCTCCCGGCTCGGCGACCTGGGCATGGTGCAGCAGATGATCGCCGACAACGAGATCGACATCGCGGCCTCGCGCGGCCTCATCCTGCAAGCGTGCTGGGAGCTCGATCGCGGCGGGCACGCGTCGCAGGAGACGGCGATCGCGAAGACGTTCTGCGCCGAGGCGATCTGGCGCGTGGTCGACCGCGCGGTGCAGATCTGCGGCTCGCTCGGCATCTCCGGCGACGTGCTGCTCGGCCGGTTCCTGCGGGAGGTCCGCCCGTTCCGCATCTACGACGGCCCGTCGGAAACCCACCGTTGGGCGATCGCACGCCGCGTGCTGCGCCGCCAGTCGAAGGCCGCGCGATGACGTCCACAGTAGACGGTCTGGACCTGAAGGCGCTCGAGGCGTTCTTCGCCGCCGAGGTCCCCGGCTTCGGCGGGCACCTCAGTGCGGAAATGCTGCAGGGCGGCCGATCCAATCTCACCTACGTGCTCACCGACGGCCGCGGCCGCTGGGTGCTGCGCCGGCCGCCGCTGGGCGGGCTCACGCCCTCGGCCCACGACATGGGCCGCGAATACCGTGTCGTGGCGGCGCTGCGCGACAGCGACGTGCCCGTCGCCCGCGCGGTGGTGCTGGGCGGCGAAGACGTGCTCGGCGTGCCGTTCTCGGTGGTGGAGCACGTCGACGGCGTCGTCATCCGGACCACGGAACAGCTGAACGCGCTGGCCGACGACGACATCCGGCGCTGTGCGGAAGGCCTCGTCGATGTGCTGGCCCGCCTGCACGCCGTCGACCCGCACGCCGTCGGGCTCGGCGACTTCGGCCGGCCCGAGGGCTACCTGGGTCGCCAGGTCCGCCGCTGGCACGACCAGTGGGCACGAGTCCGGACCCGCCCGTTGCCCGACATCGAGGCGCTGCACGCGCGCCTTGAAGAGACCTGCCCGGCCAAGAGCGGCGCGTCGATCGTGCACGGCGACTACCGCATCGACAACATCATCCTCGCCCCGGACGACCCGGCAATGGCCCGCGCGGTCGTGGACTGGGAGATGGCGACGCTGGGCGATCCGCTCGCGGACCTCGGCCTGCACCTGGTCTACTCGGACCCCGCGTTCGCGCCCGTGCTCGCCGGCGCCGCCGCGTCGACGAGCGATCGGCTGCCCGCGGTCGGTGACCTCGCGCAGCGCTACGCCGAGATCAGCGGCCGCGACCTGGGCCGGCTCGACTTCTACCTCGCGCTGGGCTACTTCAAGATCGCCGTGATCGCCGAAGGCATCCACGCGCGCTACCGGCAGGGGCTCACGCGCGGCTCGGGCTTCGAGTCCGTCGGCGGCGCCGTCGCCCCGCTTGCCGCCGCCGGGCTGCGCGCCGCCGCGCGGATCGGGCAGGTGTGACCGTGACCGGAGTGCTCGACCTGTTCCGCCTCGACGGCAAGGTCGCCGTCGTCACCGGCGCCAGCTCGGGGCTGGGCGCGGGGTTCACCCGCGCGCTGGCCGAAGCCGGCGCCGACGTCGTCCTCGCCGCCCGCCGGACCGACCGCCTGGCCGAGGTCGCCGAAAGCGTCCGCGACCTGGGCCGCCGCGCCGCCGTCGTGGCCGCCGACGTCGCCGACCCCGCTGCCTGCGACGCCCTGGTGCAGGCCGCGCTCGCCGAGTTCGGGCGCATCGACGTGCTCGTGAACAACGCCGGCGTCGGCACCGCCGTCCCGGCTCTGCGCGAGACGCCCGAGGAGTTCCGCCGGGTCGTCGACGTGAACCTCAACGGCGTCTACTGGGCCGCGCAGGCGTGCGGGCGCGTGATGGCGGCCGGGTCGAGCATCGTGAACATCAGCAGCGTGCTCGCGCTCATCAAGTCCTACGCGCCGCAGGCGGCCTACTCGGCGAGCAAGGCCGGCGTCCTCGGGCTGACCCGCGACCTCGCACAGCAGTGGTCGGGCCGCCGCGGCATCCGCGTCAACGCCATCGCGCCGGGCTACTTCGCCAGCGAGATGACCGAGGACATCCCCGAAGACGTGCTCCTGCCGTTCGTGAAGCAGCACAGCCCGCTCGGGCGGCTGGGCAAGCAGCACGAGCTGGACGCCGCCGTCGTGTTCCTGGCCGGCGACGCGTCGTCCTACATCACCGGCACGACCCTCGCGGTGGACGGGGGCATGTCCGGCCACTGAGCTCAGTTCGCGGCCCGCCGCCGGGCGAGGACGTCACGGGTGGCGGCGACGAAGGCGTGGCAGACGGGATCGGTTTCGTCGGCGTGCCAGGCCAGGGCGAGGCGGCTGGGCGGCAACCCGGTCAGGGGCACGTAGGCGACGCCCGCGCGCGGAAAGTAAGTCTCGGCCACCGCCGCGGTCAACGTGATCGCGCGACCGGCGGCGACCGCTTGCAGCTCTTCGTCGACGTCGCCGACCTCGACCAGCCGTGGCTTGAGCGCGGCCGGCCGGAAGCTTCCTCCGGACCAGAACTCGGCCCACACCGGGTCGGCCGTGCGCCGGACCGCGACGGGGTCGCCGAGCAGCTCGGTCACGTCCACTCTGTCGCGCCCGGCGAGCCGGTGCCGCGACGGCAGCCCGGCGACGCGGGGCTCGGTTCCCAGGACCAGCAGGCGCAGCCCGTGGGAACGGAACGGCGGGCGGACGAACGCGAGCGACGTCGTGCGGTCGCGCAGCCCGGCCGAGGGGTCTTCCCAGCCGTGGCGCTTGAGCTCGACCTCGACGCCGGGGCTGCGCTCCCGGAAGCGGTCGATGATCTCGGCGGTCAGGTCGCCGGCCGCGACGCCGTAGAAGCCGACCGGCAGCACCCGCCCGTACGCCGACTGCCGGGCCTCGCGTTCCGCTTCGCCCAGGAGCCCCGGGATCTCGCGGGCGTGTTCGACGAACCGCGCCCCGGCGTCCGTGCACGCGACCGAGCGGGTGGTCCGGCGGAACAACGCGACGCCGAGGTGCCGCTCGATGGCCTTGACCCGCGCGGACAACGCCGGTTGCGACACGTGCAGGTGCTCCGCGGCGCGGGAGAAGTTGAGCGTGTCCGCCACCGCGACCACGTAGCGCAGGTGCCGGGCTTCAAGATCCATAACTCGAAAGTACTCAATCCGCCGCGGCCGGTCTTTCCCCTCACGGCGTTCGGGGACCTAACCTCGAGGGTGTTCGCGATGGGAGGACGGACCCGGACGGTCGGCCCTCGCCGGAGGAGGAGGCCTGATGTCGGTGTCGGACGAGGTGGAGACCACCGCCGTGCCGTTGCGCGCGTGGCCGGTCGCGACCGTGTTCGCGCGCCTGGCGCTGGCCGCCGGCTTCCTCTCCGCGGTGGCCGACCGCTTCGGTCTCTGGGGCTCGCTGCACACCGGCAACGTGGCGTGGGGTGGCTTCGCGGCCTTCACGGCGTACACACACAGGCTCGTGCCCTATCTGCCCGACGGCCTGGCCGGTGTCGCCGCGTGGGCGGCGACCGTCGCGGAGCTCACTTTGGGTCTCACGCTGCTCGCCGGGGTCGCCGTGCGGTGGTCGGCCTGGGCGGCGACAGCCCTGCAGCTCGTGTTCGCGTTGTCCATGATGGTGTTCCTCGGCTGGGAAGCGCCGCTGAGCGCCTCGGTCTTCAGCGCTTGCGCCGCGGCTTTGCTCCTGGCCCTCGCGCCCGTCCGCACGTTCGCGTTCAGCTTCGACCGGCTCTTCGCGACCGCATCCGAAAAGAGGTAACCCGTGACTCTCCTCGACGACGACATGCGCCGCGTGGTGGCCGACGCGAAGCTGTCCTTTGTGGCCACCGTCCGACCCGACGGCGCGCCGAACCTCTCGCCCAAGGGTTCCGTGAGTGTGTACGACGACGAGCACCTGGCGTTCATGGACATGGCCTCTCCGGGCACCGTCGAGAACCTGCGGAACGATCCGCGAGTCGAGGTGAATTCGATCGACTTCTTCCGCCGCCGCGGCTACCGCTTCCGGGGCACCGCCGAGATCCTCCCGCCGGGCGACCCCGTGCACACGTGGCTCGCCGACTGGCTGCTGGCGGCCAACGGCCCGGGCTACCCGTTCCACCACGCCGTGCTCATCCACGTCGACGAGGTCCACCCGGTCCTCTCTCCCGCCTACACCTTCGGCGGTGCGACCGAGGAGGCGCTCGTCCCGGAGTGGAAAGCCCGCTACAACGCCGAGTACCCCGAATGATGCGGGCAGCCGGGATCGACCGCTTCGGCGGCGACGTCCGCCCCCTCGACCTCGACGCGCCGGCGAGCCCGGGGCCGGACGAGGTCGTGGTCTGCCGTCGCAGGTGTCGCGCTCGGTGGTGGCGGTGATGCCGTCGAGGTAGGCGGCCACGAGCAGGTCCTTGCCTGGGAATAGCTGGTAGAGCGTCCGCTTGGACACGCCGGCACGGTCGACCACCTCGGCGATGCCGGTGGTGTTGATGCCCTGGCGGTAGAACAGGTCGGTCGCCGCCGCCAGGATCCGCGATCGCGGACTCGTCGCCTCCGGTGTGCATGTCACCGCCTCTCGCCCAGGTACCGATCGGTACCTCCACCGGCACGCCGGTCCTTTTGCTGCAGCACTTCCGCGGCGGTCTCGACAACTGGGACCCGCTGCTGATCGACGGCCTGGCCACCGACCGCCCCGTGATCCTGCTGGACAGCGTCGGCGTCTCCGGCTCGGCCGGCGAAGTCCCGGTGACCTTCGAGGCCATGGCCGACTTCGCCGCCGACGTCGTGCGCGTCCTCGGCCTGGCGCTGGTCGACGTGGTCGGCTTCTCCATCGGCGGCGCCGTGGCCCAGGCCTTGACGTTCCGGCACCCCGAACTCGTGCGCCGCCTGGTGCTGCTCGGCACCATCCCGCCGGCCGGCGACATGAGCGAGGCCGAGGCGAAGGTGCTCGATGTCGTCATGCACCCCGACCTGACCCTGGACGACTACCTCTACCTTTTCTTCGGCCTCAGCGCCGCAGCCAAGCAGGCCGGCCGCGAGTTCTGGCAGCGTCGCCACCAGCGCACGACCGACTACGACCCCGAGGCCACCCCCGCCGTGGGCGAGCGCCAGCAGCAGGCCGTGGTGAGCTGGGCCCAGTGGCCCGAAGCCGACCGTGACGCCGCCCTGCAGGCCGTCACCCAGCCCACCCTGGTCGTCAACGGCGACCACGACATCATGCTGCCGACGGTCAACTCGCACCTCCTGGCGAAGCACATCCCGAACTCCCAGCTGATCATCTACCCGTACTCGGGCCACGCGTCGCAGTTCCAGTACCCGAAGGCGTTCCTGGCTCACCTGCGCCAGTTCCTCGACGCGGAGGTCGTGTTCAGCTGACCCACTGTCCGGACCGGACGGACCGTCACCGTCGGGCCGGACGGCCCGGCCGGTCAGGATCCGCGACCGTCCCCGGCGCGCCGTGGCGGTCGCGCTCCGCTGGGCTGTGACGGCGGGCACCGGAATACCGTGAACGGGCGGCCGCCCAGCCCCTACACTGTGCGCGTGTCTGCGCAGGTGATCGCCGGGCGTTATCGGCTGGAGGAGCGCCTCGGCGCCGGCGGGATGGGTGTCGTCTGGCGGGCGACGGATCTCGAATTGCGGCGGACGGTCGCGCTCAAGCGGTCGCTCGACGGCGACGGCGGGCAGATCCGGCGTGAGGCACGATTGGGCGCCTCGCTGCACCACCAGCACGTCGTGGCGGTGTTCGACTCTGTTGTCGACGGCGACGACCGGTGGCTCGTGATGGAGTACCTGCCGGCCCGAAGCCTGGAAGAGGTCGTCCGCAGCGACGGCGTCCTGAAACCGGAGCGGGCCGCGGCCGTCGGGGCGCAGATCGCGTCCGCGCTCGTCGCGATGCACGCGCGCGACATGGTGCACCGCGACATCACGCCCGGCAACGTCCTGGTCACCGACGACGGCACGGCCAAGCTCGCCGACCTCGGCATCTCCCGCTGGGACGAGGTCACGCTCACCGGCAGCGCCAGCGTCGGCGGCACCGCGGGTTACCTCGCGCCGGAGGTGGCGAACGGGTACGCCGCCGGCCCCGCCGCGGACGTTTTCTCGCTCGGCGCGACGCTGTTCGCCGCCGTCGAGGGCGTTTCCCCGTGGGGCAGCGGGGAAAACGGGCCGTTCGGGCAGCTGCGGCGCGCGGCGGAAGGCAAGGTGCAGTCCGCGCGCAACGCCGGCTCGCTCGCCCTCACGCTGGCGGTGATGCTCGACCGGCAGCCCGCGAACCGGCCCACCGCCGCAGAGGTCGAGGCCCTCCTCAGCGGCGCCCCGACCGCACAGCTGCCCCGCCGACGCCGCCCGCGACGGCTGAAGCTCGTCGCCGTCGGCGTGCTCGGCGCCGTCGTCCTTCTGGTGGCCGGTTTCCTCGTCTTCACGCGCAGCGAGGCGCCGCCCGCGAACGCGACGTCCGACCTCGTCGGCGACCCCCGCACCGCCGACCCGTGCTCGCTGCTGACGGTGAACTCGCTGGCCCCGTACGGCAAGGTGTTCCTCGAACCCAACCTCGGCACGTTCGCCCGCTGCGACCTCGACACCACCCTGGCCGACGGCAGCACGATCGTCACCAGCCTGGAGCTGACCGCGCCGGAGGAGTACCCGCAGGTGCCGCCGGTCCGCGGCCGCCTCGGCGACATCCAGCGCCCGAACGCCGACCCCGGCCGGTGCCGCCGCTACTTCGTCCTGCCCGACCTGCGGCTCGTCACCGTCAGCACCGTCCGCGCCGACGGCGGCGACTCCCCTCAGCTGTGCGCCATGTCCGACGCCGTGGTCGGCGACGCCTACGCACGCGTGGTCCGCGGCCCCATCGCCCGCCGCGCCCAGCCGTTCCCGCCGGCATCCCTGGCGCGCGTCGACGCCTGCACCCTCGTCGACGACGCGACTCTCCGCCGCGTCGCCGGCCCCGATTACCCGACCGACCGGTACTTCGCGAACTGGGCGTGTTCCTGGGGCGAGGACGCGGAGTCCGTGGACCTGTACTACGACCGTCAATGGCCCCTGGCCACCGACCCGCCCGACGGCCAGACTCCTACCACCGTCGGCGGACGCCGCGCGTACGTCGATCCGCACGACGACGACGGCGACGTTTGCGACGTCACCGTCGTCTACCGCACCTACACGCCGGCCCTGCCGACGGTGAAGGGCACGCCGGCCCAACGCGACGAGGTCGTCCTCGTGGAGCTCACGGACGAGGCCGACAAGGGGAAGCTCGACGTCATCTGCGCCACCGCGAAGTCGATCGCCGCGGTGGTCGCCGCGCGGCTGCCGTCAGCGTGAGGCCGCGCGCTCAAGAAATGCGTCGCGAGGTGCTGCGGGAGCCGCGGATACTCCGGCGGTGACCGATTCCGCGCTGCTACGACCCCGCGCCCTGAGGCCCGGAGATCTCGTCGTCATCGCCGCGCTGTCCGGGCCGCTGCAAGCCGGCTACGAGCCCGACCTCGACCAGGCGGTGGTCGTGCTCGAGCGGATGGGATTCCGCGTGCGCAGGGCACCGTTGCTCGAAGCGGGACGGCACCGGTGGTGGAGCGCGGCCGCGCCGGCGGAGATCGCCGCGGAGTTCAACGCTCTCCTGCGTGATCCCGAGGTGCGCGCGATCATCGCACACGACGGCGGCCAGACGGTGCTCGGTTACCTCGACCTGATCGACTTCGCCGCGATCACCGCTGACCCCAAGCCCATCCTCGGCTACAGCGACATCTCGCTGCTGCATCTCGTGCTCTACGCACGCACGGGCCTGGTCGGGTTCCACGCCGACCTGGCCACCCCCGGGCTCGGCGGGCACTGGCAAGCCGCCCCCGAACAGCGGAGGGCCGAGCTGGAGAAGCTCCATTCGAAGGTGCTGACCAGCACGGAAGCGATCGGTCCGCTGCCCGCCACCCCGTCCTGGGAGTGCTGGCGCGCCGGACGGGCCGAAGGCCGGCTGATCGGCGGGGTGATCAACCGCATCGTGCTGGCGCAGGCGACGCCTTTCGCGCTTCCGCTGGGCCGGTTCGACGGCGCGGTGCTGTTCTGGGAAGAGATGGGCGGCCTGGCGTCGTACGTGTGGAGTTATCTCCAGGTCCTGCGACACAGCGGCATCCTGGACCGGATCTCGGGCATGGTCGTGGGGGTCCCGCACGCGATCGACGGCCTCGCCGCGCCCCCGGAATCCCCGACGCTGCCCGAGATCGTCCTCGCCGACCGCGACATCCCGGTCCTGGGCAACGTCGAGTTCGGGCACGCCGGCCCGAACCTGCCGATGCCGGTCGGCCTTCGCGTCGGCCTCGACGCGCGGCAGCGGGCGTTGTCCTTGCTCGAACCGGCGGTATGCGCGTAGCTCAGGAGCCCAGCCGTGTGGTCAACTCCGCCACACCGTCACCACTGAGATCGGGCAGGAACACCGCACGGCCCGCCATCACCATCACCAGCGACAGCAGCGGCCGGCAGCCTCGGGCCCCGCGCCTTCGGCGAAGTCGGCGTCCGTCGCCCGCAGAGTCAGCCCCGCGGCCACAGTCTTGCTGTTCACCGCGAAGTTCTTCGTGGCGAAGAACCGGGCGACCGCGAGCAGTCCCTCGGCGTCCGGCTCGTGCTTCAGCCCCAGCGGCCGGCGAATGTCCTCGGCGTGAACGATCACCTCACCCAACCCCGCCGGAGACGGGCTTCACCGGCGTGGCGATGGGACCGACCCGGCGAAACCGCTCAAGCGTCTCCTCCGGCGTACTCCCCCGGAACTCCTCGAGCCGCCGCCGGTTGTGCACATCCCCGTCGAGCCGGGCCCCGATCATGTTGCGAAACCAGGCCCACCGCGACAGCGTCGCGGCCGCCCCGAGGTGGGCGACGACCTCCTCGACATCCCACTCGGCGCACAACGTCTCCGCCCGCCACTGTTGCGGCTCGAGCGCGCGCAGGTCTTCGACGAGCACGGCCAGCTCACGCGCCTGGAACTCCGGCAGGTCGTCCACGCCAGTGACAATAGCCGCCTCACCCGCACCGTGAGGGCTGTCCGGCGATCATCGGTGCGAGCGTCCGGATGTCGATGGGTACGCTGGATCCACGTGCCGAAGGAGGTTGCGGTCTGCATGGGTGATGGGCATGCGCCCGGACGGTCCGAGCAGGAGGACAGGCTCGGCGCCGAGTGGGAGACGCACCGGCCCGCGGTCTTCGGCGTAGCCTACCGGCTGCTGGGGAGCGTGGCCGATGCCGAGGACGTGGCCCAGGACGTGTGGCTTCGTGCGGCCGGATCCGACCTGCACGAGGTCGACGACCTTCGGGCCTGGTTGGTCACGGTCGCCGCACGACGGTCGTACGACATCCTCAAGAGCGCTCGCTCCCGCCGGGAATCCTATGTCGGGCCGTGGCTGCCGGAACCACTGCTGACCGGGCCGGACGCCTCGGAACGGGTGCTCGTCGACGAGTCGGTGAGCACGGCGATGCTGCTGATCATGGAGGAGCTGAGCCCACCGGAGCGGGTCGCCTTCGTCCTGCACGACATCTTCGGTTTCGAATTCGCCCGGATCGCGGAAGTGCTCGACGTGTCCGTACCGGCGGCCCGGCAGCTCGCCTCGCGGGCACGGCGCCGGGTGACCAAGGCGAAGCAGTCCCCTTCCCCGGCGCCGAAAGCGGAGCGCGAACGGCTGCTGGCGACCTTCCGCGCCGCCTACGAATCCGGCGACCTGGCCGGCCTGGTGCGGCTCCTGCACCCGGACGCCGTCTACGTCACCGACGGCGGCGGCAAGATCTCCGCGGCACGCAAGCTCATCCACGGTGGTGAGCGGGTGGCCGAGGTGATGGTGCGAGTGGGTCGCCAGTGGCGTCCGGACCACATCGACTTCGTCGAGGTCGGCGGCGAACCCGCCCTCGTGTTCCGCCGGCAGGGCCGCGTTTTCTCCGTCGACACGGTGCAGATCACCGACGGTCTGATCACCGCGTACCGCAGGGTCATGAACCCGGACAAACTTTCTCAGGTCTGAGCTGTCACACCCGCCGAGGCTGCCTCGTCTCCCTGCCGAGAACGCACGACGCGCCCGGACGGCGCGGCTCGGACCACACGAAGGAATCGAAGGAACTGTGACGAACACGCAGCGCGTCCGCATCGACAAGCAGCACCCGGCCGCCTACAAGGCCCTCATCGCCCTGTCGGCGGAGGCGGACAACGGCGCCGTCGCGGCCGGGCTCGACCCGCTCCTGGTCGAGCTGGTGCGGATCCGCACCTCCCAGATCAACGGCTGCGCGTTTTGTCTGCGCATGCACACCGGTGACGCCCTCAAGAAGGGCGAAAACCCCGACCGGATCGCGGTGCTGCCCGCGTGGGAGGAGACCGGCTACTTCTCGGCGACGGACCGCGCAGCCCTCCGGCTGACCGAGGCGATCACCCGCGTGCCGGACGGACACGTCAGCGACGAGGACTACAGCGCCGCCGCGGCCGAACTCACCGAAGACCAGATCTCGGCCGTCTCCTGGCTGGTCACGGTGATGAACGCTTTCAACCGCGTCGCCATCACCAGCCGCTACCAAGTCGCCGGCTGACCTCGCCCCGCCAGTCTGCCGGGCGCCGGCGGGCCGGCGGCCTCGGAGGAGGCCGCGGCCCTGGCGGCGGTGGCAGCGGGTTCGGTTCTGCTGCCGGGTGACGCGGGATACGACGACGGACGCCCTGTGTTCAACCTGAATCACGAACTGGTGCCCGTGGTGATCGTGCCGGCCCAGACCGCGGCCGATGCCCAGGCCTCGATCGCTTTCGCGGCGGAGGAGCACCGGCCGGTTCTGGTTGAGCGAATGGCCGACGCGCTGCGGGCGTGGGCCGATTGGCACCCGGGCACCCCGGAAACCATGATTTCGCCGTTCGCCGTTCGCCGTGCTGCGGCTGCCACCGCTGCCCGAACCGCTACGCGGCGCATTCATGATGTCCTTGCGGTTGGCCTACAACGGCACGGCCGAGGACGGCGAGCGCATGGTGGCTCCACTGCGGACAGTGGGCCCCGGCAATCCTCGACACCGTAAGGGACATGCCGTACAGCTCAAGAGGTCGGTCGCCGAGCTACTCGACGGCATGCGGCCCTGGCAAAGCGACCGGCGGCTGGTGAACAACCTCGCGCCGGTAGAGGCGCCCGACGCCGCCGCGATCTACGGACCGGAACGCTACACGCGCTTGGCGGCCGCCAAGTTGACCCACGACCCGGCCACCATGTTCCGGATCAACCACAACGTCGTGCCGGCCACCTGAACACGCAGATCCGCGCACTCATCCGGCCGGGTCCACAATGGACGTCACGGCGGGCGGCCACCGGAGCCGGAACGTCCCCGAACGAAAGTCAGCAGAACATGCCTCGACAGCTCGATCTGGCCCGGCGGCACGTCCACCTCGCGTGACGTGACAGCCACCTTTCGCGGAGAGTGGGAGGCCCAGCACCCCCGCGGGACGGTGATCTACCGCGATCTGACAGCCGACCCGCTCCCCCACCTCACCGACGACGTGTTCATCGCCGGGAACGAGGACCCCCTGCGTGCCACACTGGCCCGCGAGCTCGAACAGGCCGACGTCGCCTGATCGCCGCCCCGGTGTACAACCTCACGGTCCCCAGCACGCTCAAGGCCTGGATCGACTTCATCCCCGAGCTCACCTCCGCCGTGAAGCGGGCATGGGGGCCGGAAGCCGTTCGCCTGTGCGAGGCGTCTCGGGCCCGAGCACACGAGGACGCCGTCACCAAGGCCAAGGAGTTGGCGGCTCGCTTCGCCTGAGCCGCCCCGCCGACGACGTCCGAGCCGACGAGTGCTGAGCCACACCGGGCCCGCCGGGTACCGTGCGGCAGTGACCACGCTCGACGACCGCGGCGGTGCGCCGCTCAGGCGGCTGCACTGCGCGCCGCACCCGGGGCGGAAGTACCTGCCCATCGAGCTCGCCCTGCGCGACATGCGGGCCGCGCACGGGCGCGACCCCGAGACGGGTGACGGGTCCGGCACGCGGTCGTGGGTCGGGGTCTGCCTGGGCATGATCGTGCTCGACACGTTGTCGGGGACGTCCGTGCCGGCGGGGCAGCGATTCAAGCGGCTGCTGATCGAACACGACGTGGACCACGACGACGCGGTGGTGCTGTGGATCATCCGCAACTCGCTGCTGCACGGCTACGGCCTGCCACGTCCGGCCGACGTGCGGCACCGGCGCGTGGAGGTGACCGGCGAGACCGACGCGTTCGCACTCGACACCGGCGACGCACGACTGGTGCGGCTGAGCGCACCGGTGTTCTGCAGCCACCTCGTGGAACGGGTGGCGGCGTCGGTGCCGCACCGGTGGGACACGAGCCTCATCCACACGCACGACGCGCCCGCGGACGTTCGCTACGTGCCGTCCCCCGACCGCGGCGACCACATCGGGTAGGGGACTCCTGCTCGCGGATCCGCCGGCCCCGCCCGCAGCGGTTTTCAGAGCGAGCCGGTCGCCGCTTGCAGGCCGAGGCTCGTGGCCGCGACGGCGATCCACAGGACGCCGCCGAGCAGGAGCGGGCGCGGGCCGGCGCGCCGCATGTCCGCCAAACGCAGGGAAAGCCCGATGCCCGCCAGTGCGGTGGTGATGAGGAACGTGCCCACTGTGGACAGTGCGGGGTGCCAGGAGGCGGGCACGACGCCGAGGGTGTCGAGCGCCGCGGCGGCGATGAAGCCCACCAGGAACAGCGGGACGATGCGCCGCCACGGCATGGTGCGGATGCTGAACCCGGCCCCGCCCGCGTTCTGACGGGCTTCGCGGCGGGCGGTGAGGAACGCGAGCACGATCACGATGGGGATGAGCGTGAGCGTGCGGGTCAGCTTGACGACGATGCCGTACGAGCCGGCGTCGCCGCCGTAGGCGAAGGAGGCGGCGACGACCGAGGAGGTGTCGTTGATGGCCGTGCCCGCCCACAGGCCGAAGCTGTGCGAGCTCATGCCGAGCAGGTGGCCCAGCGGCGGGAACAGCAGCACGGCGGCGATGTTGAAGGTGAAGATCGTGCCGATGGCGTAGGCGACGTCCGTCTGCTTCGGCTTGATGACGGCGGTGGTGGCGGCGATCGCGGACGCGCCGCAGATGCCCGTGCCCACGCCGATCAGCGTGCGTGTGTCGCGATCGATGCCGAGCCGGCGGCCCAGCAGCCAGGCCCCGCCGAGGGCCACGGTGAGCGTGCCGAGCATGACGGGCAGCGACTGCACCCCGACGCGGACCACTTCCTGCAGCGACAGCCCGGTCCCGAGCACGACGATCGACAGCTGGAGCACCGGTTTCGAGGCCACGCCGTAGCCCGGCGCCCACCGCTGCTCGCGCAGCCCCGGCACGACCGCCGCGGCCAGCGCGCCGAGCAGGATGCCGAACACGGGTCCGCCGACGATCGGGACCAGCGAGCCCAGCGCGGTCGCGACCCCGGCGACGAGAAGCGCCACCAGCAGTCCCGGAACGGCTTCGGCGACGCGGTCCCGCGCCGGGTGCCGGTCGGCGACCCGGTCCTGGGTGGCGGTCACCGGGCGCCCGCTCGTTCGCGTGTCCCCATCGACATTCCCCTCCCGAGTCCGCCCGTGCCCAAATGTACGTACATTGAACGTAGATTATGTCCGCACATTTGGCTACCGGTAGTGTCGGGCGAGACAGCCCGGAGGAGGCCATGGCCCCACGAACGCTGAGCCGCTCCGGCTCCGAACCGCTCTGGCGCCAGCTCCAGCGCGAGCTGCTGACCAGGCTCGATGCCGGCGAGTTCACCGAACAGTTCCCGGGCGAGCTCGCGCTGGCCGAGGAGTACGGTGTCAGCCGCCACACGGTGCGCCAGGCCCTGCGCCAGCTCCGCGCCGACGGGGTGGTCGTCGCCGAGCGCGGTCGTCAGCCGCGGGTCGCCCCGCCGGCCGAGATCGCGCAGCCGCTGGGCGCGCTCTACAGCCTGTTCACGTCCGTCGAGGCGGCCGGCCTCGCGCAGCACAGCATCGTCCGCACGTTCGACGTCCGCGCCGACGCACTCGTCGCCGAGCGCCTCGACCTCGAAGCCTCGACGCCGCTGGTCTATCTGGAGCGCCTCCGCCTGGCGGGCGACGAGCCGCTGGCGATGGACCGCGTGTGGCTGCCCGCCGACGTCGCGAAACCGTTGCTGCAGGCCGACTTCACGCACACCAGCCTCTACGGCGAGCTCGCCCGCCGCACCGGCATCCGCCTCGACCAAGGCCGCGAAGAGGTGCACGCCGTCATCCCCACCGCCGCCGAACGCACCCAGCTCGCCTGCGCCCACGACGTCGCGGCCTTCGCCATCAACCGCCTGAGCCACTCCCAGGGCCGCCCGATGGAGTGGCGCCACACCCTCGTCCGCGGCGACCGCTACGCGTTGACGGCCGAGTTCTCCGCCGCCGGGTACCGGCTGGTCAGCCAGTCCTGACGCGCCACGCGGCCGCGAACCGCACCAAGTCGGAGATCACTCGCGCGTCACTCACGGGTCATCGAGTTCTTCCGGAACCGCGCGGGCGAGGTGCCCACCGCGGCGCGGAACGCCTCCACGAACGCCGATTCGGACCGGTAGCCGACCTCCCCCGCGATGCGCACCACGAATCGGTCGGAGTTCGCCAGCAGGTCGGCGGCGATCATCATGCGGACGGTGGTGAGCAGCGTCGACACGGTGCCCCCGGTGCGCGCCGTGAACCGCCGCACGAACGTGGCACGCGACATCGAGGCCGCCGCGGCCATGCGCTCGATGGTCCACGGTTCGCGGGGCCGTTCGACGACGCCGGCGATCACCTCACCCAGCACGTCGTCACCCATCGCGGTCCCCAGCGCGGGCATCCTGAGGCGTTGCTCGGGGCGGCTGCGCAGCGCCATCGCGAGCAGCGCGTCGCACACCGAGGACACGATGGCGCTCGTTCCCGGGCCGTCGAAGGCGGCTTCCGCGCGCAGGACCTCGGCCAGGGCGAGCGCCGAAGCGTTGAGCGTGACGTGCAGCAGGGACGGCAGCAGGCGGAACAGCAGCATTCCGGCGGCTGTGTCGAAGTGGAAGTGGCCGCAGAACAGGTCGTGGTCGGGCTCGGCGCCGACGGTGCGGCGAGTGGTGAACGCGGCGCCCTGTTCGTCTTCGAACGGCAGCTCCCGGCCTGAGGTCACTCTGACGTGGTGGGCGTCGCCGTGCGGGAGGACGAGCAGATGCCCGGGGGCGAGGTCGACGACGGCCGCCGCCGTGGTCACGGTGCACCTGCCTTCGAGCGCGACGTAGAACGGCATTTGCCAGGGTGCCGCCGCTTCGTGGTCCACGGAGAACCTGCCGGCCATCAGGCACCGCACGTCGATGCTGCTCTCCGGGTGCACGAGCCGGATGAGCCGGCTCAGCGCGTCCATGAGCCGATTCCGGTGAAACGTGAGCCGTTCACGCGTGGTCCCCTCCTTCGGTGCGGGCAATCATCCAAGGGCCTCGAACGTGAACGCCACCGGATCAGAGGTGGCGCAAGCGTAGTCTGCGAAGCGCAGGTTCGACGCGCTTCGCTCAGTGTCCACGCAACAGATTCACGAGGTATTCGGGAACGTCGCGAGAAACGGAGACAAAGCCATGCCGACGATCACCACCGACGACGGTGTCGAGATCTTCTTCAAGGACTGGGGCACCGGCCAGCCGATCGTGTTCAGCCACGGTTGGCCGCTGTCGGCGGACGACTGGGACAACCAGATGTTGTTCTTCCTGCAGCAGGGCTATCGCGTCATCGCCCACGACCGGCGCGGTCACGGCCGCTCGTCGCAGGTCGCCGACGGACACGACCTCGACCACTACGCCGACGACCTCGCCGCGGTCACCGCGCACCTCGACCTGCACGACGCGATCCACGTCGGGCACTCCACCGGCGGCGGCGAGGTCGTGCGCTACCTGGCCCGCCACGGCGAGGCCCGCGTCGCCAAGGCCGCGATCCTGTCCGCCATCCCGCCGCTGATGCTGCAGACCGACTCGAACCCGGGCGGCCTGCCCAAGAGCGCCTTCGACGACCTGCAGGCGCAGCTGTTGGCCAACCGTTCGGTGTTCTACCGTGCGGTGGCCTCGGGCCCGTTCTACGGCTACAACCGGTCCGGCGCCGAACCCGACGAGGCGATCATCCAGAACTGGTGGCGCCAGGGCATGATGGGTAGCGCGCTGGCCCACTACGACGGCATCGTCGCGTTCTCCCAGACCGACCAGACCGAGGACCTGAAGAAGATCACCGTCCCCGTCTTCGTCGGCCACGGTGACGACGACCAGGTCGTCCCCTACGCCGACGCCGCCCTGCTGTCGTCGAAGCTCCTGCAGAACGCCACGTTGAAAATCTACCCGGGCTTCCCGCACGGCATGCCGACCACCAAGGCCGAGACGATCAACGCGGACCTGCTGGAGTTCTTCCGCTCCTGACCGGCGCGCCCTGCTCTACCTCGCCCCCGCAGCGGGCGAGGTAGAGCGACTCGTCCGGACTGCCGTTTCCTGTGTGGACAGTCCGTCGGCAGCTCGCCGGGTCACCGCACGGTGAGCCGCGTGAGGCTTGCCGTCGGGTTCCCGGTGACGTGGACGGCGACGTAGCGCGCCGTGCCGGTGAGGGCGACCGTCGTGGTGCGGCGCGCGGTGGGCGTTCGCGCTGCGGTGTAGGTGCGGCCGTCGATGCTCGTCTCGACCGTGAAGGCGGGTAGGCGGCCGCCGGTCCAGGTCAGTTCGGCCGTGGTGACGTCGTGGGCCGCTCCTAGGTCGACGACGAGGCGGCCGTTCGGGCCCGGGCGCCACGAGGTGCGCGGATCGTCGTCGACGGCGGCGGCAGGGGTGGTCATGCCCGGTGGGAGGGGTTCGGCGGGGAAGGTGACCGCGCCCAAAGCCAGGTCCGGCAAGGGGTACGGGCGGGTCCGGTGGGCGGTGACCGTCACCGGGTGCCGGGCGGGGAGGACCACGGGCCGCCATGGTTCGCCCGTCGGCTGCACCGAAAGAACCACGGTGCGGTCGGCGGTCAGCCGGAGAGTGGCGGCGTCGACGACGGTCGCGCGCACGCCGGCGGGCAGGGCGTGGCCCACGCCGCGCACGGTGAAGCGCGCCGGTTCGACGCGGGCTTCGGCGGGCGACGCCGACACCGACCACGAAGTGCCGGTCGCGGTGACGACCTGCGAGCCCTGGTACAGCGCCGCAGCTCCGCCCGAGGCGGGCAGGGTCAGGGTTCCCGACGTCGCTGCGCCGGAGAGATTGAACAGCACGAGGTGCCCGTCGAGCACGGAAACCCGCAATGCCGCGTCACTCGCCGTCGGACGGGGCGCGCGCACCGCGGCGTCCAGCTCGCGCGGGTCCGGGTGGCATTCGACGTGCAGGGGCGCGGAATCGCCGTCGGACAGCACGATCCGGTCGCCGGTGACGGTGGCCGGGTGCGGTGAGCCGGACACGACGAACCCGGCTCGGCCGTCGACGTCGAGCCAACCGCCGGTCGTGCTGACGGCGGGCAGCGGGTAGGTGCCGGCCGCGGTCCACGTGGTGCCGTCGGCCGAGGTTTCCACGCGATAGCGACGGCCGGCGGCGGCCTCCCAGGCCACGCAAACGCGGTCGAACCGTTGTGGCGCACCGAAATCGAGCGCGAGCCAGCTGTCGGCGCGCGGGCGGTCGGCGACGGAGACAGCCCAGCGCGTGGTCGCGTCGCCGTCGTTCGCGTACTTCGCCTCCTTGCCCGGCGAAGCCGAAGAGGCCGAAGCCGCGGCCGCGCGGGCGAGGTCGGGGCCCGGCGCCCCGTCGCGGACTTCGAACGACCACACCGAATATCCGTACGCCGGGTCCGGCTGCACGCCGAGGATCCGCACGTACCGGGCCGTCACCGCGGAGAAAGTCACGTCGTCGGTGCGCCCGCCGCCGGACGGCGGCGCCGGCGCGACGGGGACGGTCACCACGCCTTCGGCGGTGCGGTAGGTCCGCTCGCCGGTCAGCCCCGGCACGCCGGGCATGGCGAGGTTGTACACCGACACCACACCCTCGCCGGCGCCCAGACCGGTGCTGGAGTACACCGCCGCGCCCGTCGGCAGGGTCGCGAAACCGGCGTAGCCGTGGTCGAACTTCCACACCGCGGCGCTCGCGTCGAAGCCGTCGCGAACCTTCGCCCACGTCGTCGCGTGCCGGTCCCGCACGGCCAGCGCGGTGGACGGCAGCAACATGGGCGTGGCCCCGCTGACGGCGAACAGCCAGTCGTCGTGGTGCGGCTGCCACGCGAACTTCGTGAACCCCGGTTTGCTCACCGCCGCTGCCCACGCGGCGGGGCTGCGGTGCGCGAGCAGGCCGGGCCCGTCGCCGAAATCCGCGACGCCGACGGCGTGCGCGTCGAATTCCGCCTGGCTCACCGGACGCACCGGGCCACCGTGGTCCGCGCGCCATTCGTGCAGCAGGTAGCTGATCGCGATCTCCGCGCGTGCCTCCGGCTCGTACTTGGGCTCGCCCGAGAACTTCGTGACGCGATCAGCGGGCGCGTAGGCCTGGTACGGCTCCAGCCGTTCGGCCAGCTGCGCCTCGGCGCGCGCGGCGTAGCGGTCGCCGAGCACCTGCGCGCGGAACGCCAGCGGGATGACGTCGCGGCCGTACAGGTGCTCGCGGTCGGCGACCATCGGCATCAGGGGTTCGCCGGCGTCGCTGGCCATCAGCAGCATCGTGCGCCACAGCAGCTCGCCGTTGGGCTGCGCGGTGAGCACCTCCGGCAGCGGCTGCCCGGCCAGCAGGAAGTGCATCGCGTTGCGGCCGGAGGTCCGCCAGAGCTCTTCCTGGTAGTGCGGGCCGAAGGAACCGTGGTTCTCCACCAGGAACGTGTCGTAGAGGTTCTCCGCCGTGTTGGCGGAGATGGGCACACCGTCCACCACGCGCGGGTTGGCCAGGTCCGCGGCGGGCAGCGCGGTCTCGTTGCGGCTCCACCGCCCGAACCACTCGCGCCACTGCACGGCGCGGGGATCCGTTGCGGCCCAGGCCATCCCCGGGGCGAGGGCCTGGGCGTACACGCCCATCTCCTCCAGCTTGGTGTCGCCGACGTGCCCGCCGGCCAGCCCGTTCGGCGTCCAGTCGCCGGACAGCGGGTCGTTGCCGGTACCGAGCCCGGCGGTGTACGCGGCCTGCCCGGTCGCGATCTCGTCCAGGTTCGCGCGCGTGGCAGCGTCGAGGTCGTGCCACGGCAACCGGCCGGCCAGCTGGAAATAGGACTGGAACGTGGTGTCGAAGAACAGCCGGCGGCCCCACTCGGTGCCGCCGGTGATGAGGTTGCTCGCCGCGAAGTGCCGGATGGTGTCGACGGTGTGCCGGTGCAGTACCTCGCGCTCGACGCCCGTGACCGCAGCGTCGTACCCGTCTCGCGTGAGCAGGACCGCGTTGCCCAGGACCACGGCGAACGTGAAGTCCTTCGCCGGGTAGACGCCGGCCGCCGGGTCGAACTGCTGCTCGGCCCAGCGGGTGTGGCGCAGCAGCACGCGCAGGTAGGTCGCGGCGACGTCGTCGGGCGCTTCCCCACCGCGGGCCGGGGCGTCGGCCCGCGCCGCCGGGGTCACCAGGCCCGCGCTCACCAGCGCGAGCCCGCCCGCGCCGAGTCCCTGAAGCACCGCGCGCCGCCTCAGCGCCATGTCCGCCCCCTCGTTGACAACCTTGTCACCACGTCGGCGCCGATTCTGCTTGCCGAGGCGACCGGCAGGCAACGCCGGACGGGAAACCCGTCCGATTCAGGACAACTCAGCCGGCGTCGGACCCGTTCGCGGTGCGCCCCAGCCGCAGAGCGGAAACGAGGAAGAAGATGCCGCCCAGGGTGGCGTAGCCGGCGAGGGTGGTGAGGGACGCACTGTCCTTTGTGGCCTGCAGGGCGAACGAAGCGCCGGCCAAGACGGAGATGCCGCCGCTGAAGATCACGGGCCACTGGCCGCCCAGGGTGCGGCGCAGGAGGCCGACCGCGAGCTGCACGAGGCCGGCCACGATCGCCCAGGCGCCCCAGACGCCGAGGACGGCGGGGATGCCCGACGAGGCCGCCACGGCCAGGCCCACGGCGGCGAGCAGGCTGATCACCACGTTCACATACAGGCCGGTGACCGGCTTGCTCCCCTTCGCCGAACGGGCGTCGACGACGGCCGCGGCCACGTCGAACAGCGGGTAGAGCACGAGCAGTGTGGTGCTGACCGGACCGAGGCTCGCCCCGGTCACGAACAGCAGCGCGGCCCAGACCACAGCGAACGCGAAACGGATGAAGTACAGCCGCCGCAAGGGTTTCGCGATGCCCACGGGGGCCGGAGCGGTACTGGTGCTCATGGAGTTCTCCTTCGTCGCGGGACTGTGCCCGGCCAGGTAGACAGATCGTTCTATCTTGTGGTGAGGACTATGGCAGCCGCGAAGCCGAGTCGTCAAGACCGACCGTTCTATCTGCTACCGTGGAACCATCGACGAGAGGTGGGCGGCGAAGTGTCCGAAGCACGAGCCCGGCTGCTCGCTTCGGCGACGCGGCTGTTCTATTCGGAGGGTCTCCACTCGGTCGGCATCGACCGGGTCATCGCCGACGCGGGCGTCACGCGCGCCACGCTCTACCGGCACTTCCCGAGCAAGGACGACCTGCTGGTCGCGTACCTGACGGCGGCCGACCAGGCGATCCGCGCCGACATCGAGACCGCTCGCGCCGGCAGGGCCTCCGGGGCCGACGCCGTCCGCGCGGTCGCCGAGTCGATCGCCGACGGCATCCGCACGCCCGGATTCCGCGGCTGCGCGTTCCTCAACGCCGTCGCGGAGTACCCCGATCCCGCGCACCCCGTCCACCAGGCCGTTCTCACTCACCGGCAGTGGTTCCTGGAGGTCGTCACCGAGCTGCTCGCGCAGGCCGGCGAGACGGCGCCCGAGCCGGCCGCGAGGCACTTCGTCATGCTGCGCGACGGCGCCATGGCCGCCGGCTGCCTCACCGATCCGGCACCGGTCTGCGAAACCTTCCGCCTCGGCGTCGAGGGAATCCTGAAGTACCGGGACACTCCGGTCGTGACCCCGAAGAAGACCGGCCGGGCGTCGTAGGTTCGATCCATTTCGCCTGGTCGCGCGCCGCCACCCTCGACCTCCGGCGCGCGCGGCGGTGAGCGCCGCCACTATTGAATGAACATTCATTGACCTTCGGGCGCTCCCGTGTCACCGTCTTATTAAATGAACATTCATTAGCGGAGGCAGTCATGACCAGCACCCTCGCCCCCGCCCACTGGACCCCCGACCGCATCGGCGACCTGCGCGACCGCGTCGCGCTCGTGACCGGCGGCAACAGCGGCATCGGCCGCGAGACCGCCCGCGTGCTGACCCACCACGGCGCTCGCGTCCTCCTGGCCGGCCGCAGCCAGGAGAAGCTCGACGAAGCCGTCGCCACCCTGCGCAACGACCAGCCCACCGCGCGGCTGGACACCGTCGTGCTGGACCTGGGCTCCCTGGCCTCGATCGCCGAGACGGCCGGGCGGCTGGCGGCCACCGAGACGATCGACCTGCTCTTCAACAACGCCGGCGTCATGAACGTGCCGGAGCGCCGCACGACCTCGGACGGGTTCGAGCTGACCGTCGGCACCAACCACCTCGGGCACTTCGCCCTCACCGCCGGATTGCTGCCCGCGCTGCGCCGCGCCGAGGCCGCACGAGTGGTCAACGTCAGCGCGATCGCCGCGACCTGGCGCTCCGGCCGGCTCGACGACCTGATGAGCCTGCGGCGCTACGGCGGGATGAGCGCGTACGCGAAGTCCAAGCGCGCAACGGTCGTCTTCACCCAGGAGCTGTCCCGGCGGCTGGCCGGTACCGCCCTGCGCGCGGTGTCCGTGCACCCCGGCTCGGCCGTGACCAACCTGCAGCGCCACTCCGAAGGCGTGGTCTCTCGGGCGATGATCGCGTTGCTCCGCAACGTGGCCATGGGCTCCCCGGAGGGCGCGGCCTGGCCGTCGCTGTACGTCGCGACCAGCCCCGAAGTGATCAGCGGCGCCTTCTACGGCCCCGCCGGCCGCGACCAGACCTCCGGCACTCCGAAGCCGGTCAAGCTCCCCCGCGGCGCGGACGAGCCGGCCGAAGGCGCCCGCCTCTGGGCCGAAAGCGAACGCCTCACCGGCGTCACCTTCGCCCTCTGAGCTCCCGAAAGGACCTGCTCCCATGACCGACCCGACCTTCGACCTCCGCCGGCAGGACGTCGACCCCGCGCTCCTCGAGGCCCAGCGCGAGGTGAACGCCGTGCTCGCGAAGATGCCCCACCCGGACGTCCGAACGCCCGAGGGGCTCGCCGCCCTGCGCGCCGGCACCGCCCACAACCCCGGCGTGCCGGACCTGAGCCCCACCGAACGCCACGTCGAGGGCCCCGCCGGCCCCCTCCGGCTGCGCGTGTTCACACCGCCCGAGCCACGCGCGCTCCTCTACCGCATCCACGGCGGCGGCTGGGCCGCCGGAGCACCGGAGGACGACGACCTCGTCAACGACCGCCTCGCCCGTGCGACCGGCGCGATCGTGGTCAGCCCGGAATACCGGCTGGCGCCCGAGGCCACCGTCCCCGAGCAGATCGAGGAGACCGTCGCCGTCGCCCGCCGGCTCGCCCGGCACGCGGCCGCGGAGTTCGGCACCGGCCGGCTGCTGATCGGCGGCATCTCCGCCGGCGCGCACCTCGCCGCAGCGACGCTGCTGGCCCTGCGCGACGCCGGTGACCCCGCGTTCGGCGCGTTCGGGGGCGCTAACCTCGACTGCGGCATCTACGACCTGGGCCTGTCCCCCAGCGCCGCCGCGGCCACCGAAGACAGCCTCGTGCTCACCCGGTCCTGGATCGACGGCCTGCCCGACCTCGCCCTCCCGCGCCACACGCCGGAGCAACGGCGCGCCCCGCAGCTGTCCCCGGCTCTGGCCGACCTCGCCGGTTTCCCGCCCACCCTGCTGACCGTCGGCGATCTCGACCCACTTCGCGACGACGCGATCCTGCTCGCCTCCCGGCTGCGTCTCGCCGGCCGCGACGCGCGGCTGGAGATCTGGCCCAAAGCCCCGCACGCATTCACCAACATGGCCACCCCGCTGGGAGACCTCGCCCTCGACAGCGCCATCGCGTGGATCAACGACCTCCTCGAGCCACCGCGCACGGCGCCCGACCCCGCGGCGGTCGTGCACCGGTTCGTCACCGAGGTCGTCAACGGCGGCGACCTCGACGTCGTCGACGAACTCTGGCACGACGACCTCGCGTGGCACGCCGGCAGCGCCGGCGACCTCCACGGCCTCGAGGCCTACAAGGCGTCCCTGCGCGCCGCGATCGGCGATGCCTTCACCGGCATGCACCTGACCGTGCACGACACCCTCGTCGACGGCGACACAGTCGTGCTCCGGTTCACCAACAGCGGCACCCACACCGGGCCGTTCCTCGGTGTCGCCGCCACCGGCCGTCACGCGAGCTGGTTCGGCATCGGCATCTACACCGTGCGGGCGGGCAAGATCGCCGAGGCGTGGTTCGGCGAGGACATGCTCGGCCTGCTGCGGCAGCTCCGCGCGAATGAACATTCATTAGGATGACGGCATGGCCCGGACCCGAGACCCCGAGAGCAAGCAGCGGCAGCTGCTGGACGGCGCGCTCGCCGAGTTCGCCGAGCACGGCATCGGCGGCGCCCGCGTGGAGCGCATCGCCACCCGCGCCGGGGTCAGCGCCGGGCTCGTGTATTCCTTCTACGACGGCAAAGAAGGGCTGTACGAGGCGGTCTACGACGCCATCGTGGAGCAGGTCGTCTCCGGGATCCCCCTCGACGCGGACGACCTGCCCGAATACGCGGGCCAGCTCTACGACGCGGGACTGCGGTACCCGGACGTGATGCGCTTCATCACCTGGTACCAGCTCGAACGCGGCGGCGTCCGGCCCGTCGTCGCCAAGTCCATGACCGACAAAACCGCCGCGATCGAGGACGCGCAGCGCCGCGGCGCCGTGACCGCTCAGCGAACGCCCGGCGAGCTGCTCGCCCTCGTGCTGACTATCGCGAACATGTGGCAGAACCAGGGCGAAGACGTCGGCGGCCTCGTCCCCGAACCCGAACGCCGCCGCCTCGTCACCGACACCGTCCGGCAGCTGGTGGACCCGGCTCACTGACGGCGGTCCGTCCGCTGTCCATCCACTGTGGAGCGGATTCCGCGCCTCGCACCGCCGCGACGGCACGCGCGCACCGCTTCACCCGAATCGGAGGAGCCCGCGGCCCCCGGACGTGTTTCGGTGACGGCAATCGCCCCGGGGGGCGGGCGCGAGACCTGCGGAGGGCTCATGACCGGAGACACGCGGCCCCGGGTCGTCGCGGGCAGGCTGTGGGCCGGCGGCGGCGCGACGGCAGTGGTCGCGGCACTGGCCGCCATCGTGGTGGTGCTCGTCGCGCGCGGCCTGTTCGACGTGCCCGTGCTGGCCCCTGAAGGCGAGGGCGCTTGGGGCGGTGTCGGCACGGTGGCCTACGCGGTCGGCGCCGCCGTCGTCGCCCTCGCGGCGACGGGACTGCTCCACCTGCTTTTGATCAGCACGCCACGCGCGAAGTCGTTCTTCGTTTCGATCATGCTGCTCGTCACCGCGATCGCCGTCGTCATCCCGCTGGGCCTCGACGCGGACCGCGGCGCCCGGTTCGCGACGGCCGCGGGGAACCTCCTCATCGGTCTCGTGATCACGAGCACGCTGTCCGGCGTCGCCGGCGCGGCGGTCCGGGCGGGCCGGGCGGTGCGGTGAGCTCAGCCCGGCGGCACCGGGGAACCGATCCCGGCGCCGGAATTCACCTCCGCCGGGTGATGCCGCGAGGGGCGGTCGCTGGGAACGCTTCCGGTGACCGTTTACGGCAGCTCTCGCGGGCGGAGCCCGCGGCCGGGGCAGGCCGGGGGACACGGCCGGGAGCCGCTCGACCCTGTTTGGCGGTCCGTTGTGGACGGACCTCCCGGTCGTGCGGGTGTCGAGCATCGGAGGCGTGATGGCACTGGCTCAATCGGACTACCCGTTCCTGGACGTGATCTGGACCATGCTGGTGTTCTTCGGCTGGGTGGTCTGGTTCTGGATGCTCATCGTGATCTTCGGCGACCTCTTCCACCGCTCGGACGTCTCGGGCTGGGGCAAGGCCGGCTGGACCGTGTTCGTCCTGGTGCTGCCGTTCATCGGCGTGCTGATCTATCTCATCGCGCAGGGCAAGCACATGGGCGAACGCCGCCGGGCCGAGGCGTCGTCCAACCAGAAGCAGTTCGACGACTACGTTCGCTCGGTGGCCGGCAACGGCGACAAGGGCGCCGCCGGCCAGATCGCCGAAGCGAAGAAGCTTCTCGACACCGGCGCCATCAACGCGCAGGAGTACGAATCCCTGAAGGCCAAGGCACTCGCTCGGTGAGCGCGGGCCGGCCAGGCCCCGCCGGCAGGCCGAGGCCGGCGGGGCCGCTCCTGCTCTCCGCCGCGACCGGGTGACCGGCCAGGCCGGTTTCCGGTAAGGAGCAGGCGGAGGTGGGCATGGCCGAGCAGGGGGGCGACCGAAACGCCGGGCGGCGACGCGCGGCGGGCATCTACGGGGTGATCGTCACCGCGGCCATCCTGACCGCCGTGGGCGGGCAGCTCTCCACCCTGTCGCTGGCCGTCGCGGTCGTGGTCACGCTGCTCGTCTACTGGACGGCCGAGGAATACGCGGAGCTGCTGGGCGAGGAAGTCGAGGACGGCAAACTGCCGAGCCGGGCACGGATCGCCGCGGAGCTGCGGGCCACGTGGCCCATGGTGACGGCCTCTTTCGGCCCGATCGCCGCGCTGCTGCTGGCCCGGCTCGCCGGCGCCTCACCCGTGGCCGCGGCCAACACCGGGCTGGCGGTGGCCGTGGTGGTCCTGACCTACCACGCGTGGTCCGCGGCGCGGGTGGCCCGGCTGCGCGGCGCGGCGCTGATCGTGACGACCTGCGCGGCCGGGCTGCTCGGCGTCGTCATGATCCTGTTGAAGAACCTGATTCTCGTCCACCTGCATTGAACGGCACCCAGTCGGCGCCCGTCTCCTCGCGGAACGCCGCCACAGCGGCGCCGACAGTGGGGTAGAAACGAGTGGGGTCCAAGGTACGGGTCAGCTCGTACCGGTCGATCTTGCGCCGCACCGGGTCCTTGACTTCGGCCATGACCAGGTTGATGTCGCGGGCGTTGAGCTCGTCGTCGAGGTCACGAAGCATGTCGGCCGCGGTCGTGTCCAGGTCGGTCACCGGCTCGGCGGCCACGAGAATCCAGCTGGGGGCGGGACTTTCCGAGGCCAGCCGGCGGATCTCGCCGCGGAAGGTCCTGGCGTTGGCGAACATCAGCGGCGCGTCGAACCGGAAGATCACCAGGCCCGGAAGCCGCAGTGCGTGCGGGTAGGACCGGACGTCGTGGAACCCGCGCAGACCCCCGACCTGCCCGAGGATCGTGTGGTAAGGCAGCCACGCGTGCCGGAACACGTTCAGGATCGACAGTCCCACGGCGATCGCGATGCCGGGCAGCACGCCGAGCAGGGCAACGCCGGCCAGCGCGGCGACCGAAAGCAGGAACTCGGTCTTGCGCTGCCGCCACAGCCGCACCGTCCCGGGCACGTCGGACAGCGACAGCGCGGCGGCGATGACGATCGCGGCCAGTACCGGCTGTGGCAGGTTCCGGAACAGGCCGGGCGCCGCCACGATCATCACCGTGATCAGCACAGCGCCGACGACGCCCGTCAGCTGGGTGCGCGCCCCCGCCTGCTGCGCGACCGCGGTCCGCGAGCCGCTGGTGCTGACCGGAAACCCTTGGAAGAGCCCTGCCGCCAGGTTCGCCACCCCGATGCCCGTCATCTCCTGGCCGGCCGGGCGTCGGTCACGAGCGCGGCGGGTCGCGACGGGAACCGGGGGTTGCGGCCGGCCGGCCCAGCAGGCCCAGCCGGCGTCGACGGCCCGGCCCCGTAGCTCTCGGTCGCCTCGCGAGGCGACCCGTCGAGCCGGCGGTGCTGCCCGGACAGCCGGGGCTGCTCGTCGGCGCGCTCACGTGGACAGCTCACGTTCGGCCGGGGTGCGGAACTTCGGCACCACGCGTGTCTCCCCCAGCCACGTCGTCAGGCGGGCGGCTTCGGCTTCCAGGGTGGCCGCCCGGTCGGCGCCGACGTCCTCCAGGAGGCGCAGCACGACCTCGCCGGTCGGGCGCTGGGCCCAGGCGCCGACGACGCGGCCGTCGCACCAGGCGGTGGGGCCGATGTTGCCGCTGCGGTCGAAGAGGGCGGGGCGGTGGGGGCCGAGGTACCAGTCGCGGGCGGACCAGCCCATGGGCGTCGGATCGAGGGCGGGGAGCAGAGCGACCCAGGGTGCCGGTTCCGGGACGGGCTCGAGGTCGTCGGACAGGACGAGGCCGGGTTCGCCGTCGAGGTCGACCTCCGTGGGAGCGACGGCGGCGAGGGCCTGTTTGGTCTGGCCGGCCGTCCAGCCGGTCCACCAGCGCAGGTCGGCGACGGGTGCCGGGCCGAAGGCGCGCAGCCAGCGCCGCGCTAGTTCGGCGCGGGCGTCGGCGGTCGGGACCGGGGGCAGGCCGCCGGGGAGCCAGCCGTCGAGCGGGGCCCAGTGGTACTGCGTGCTGAGCCAGCTGCCGCGCGGGCGTCCGCGCACGATGCGGCCGTCGACGGCGAGCTGGAAGAGCACGCGGCTGGTGACGTTGCCGATCGCCGCGTACGGCTTACCCTTGGCCATGTGGAGCTGCTGGCGCAGGCGCGGTTCGTCGTCGACCAGGTCCTGCGCGGTGGCGGATCCCCTGGCGCGCAAGGCTTTCTCGACGCTCGCGGCAACGTCGGCGAGCCAGCTCGGTGGATCGTCCACATTGGTGGGATGGCCGACCGTGCCGAGGTGCTGTTCGAGCAGTTTCCGTTGCTTCGCAGCGATATCGCTCGCGCAGCCGGCCTGCACGAGCGCGGCCGTGGCCACCTCGGCGACGAACATCGTGCGGCGCATGCCGAGGAGCCGCAACAACGTGCGGTCTTCGTACAGCGCGCGCTCGACATCGGCGACGCCCACTTCCGGCACCCGCGCCCACGCGGCGAGGAACACCGACGCCGGGTCGGTCGCGTGCAGGGCGACGACCCCGGCGGCGGCCTCCTCGACGGTGGCCGCGGGAACCGCGAGGTGGTGGCGCACGCCGAGCCGGGCACGGCGTTGCGCGAGGGAGATCTTCACGCTGTCGTTGTACCAGCGGGATCCGACAAAAACGTCTCGTGCCGACGCGGCCGCGCGTTCTACGCTCGGGAGATGGTCACGCCTGCGCACTTCGCGGCCTTCGCCGCGCTGACGTTCCTCATGGTCGTCGTCCCCGGGCCCAGCGTGCTGTTCACCATCAGCCGCGCGCTCACCGTGGGCCGCCGCGACGCGCTGCTCACCGTGCTGGGCAACGCCACCGGCGTCTACACGCAGGTGGTGGCCATCGCGTTCGGGCTGGGCGCGGTCGTCGCGACGTCCGCCACCGTCTTCACCGCGATCAAGCTCGCGGGCGCGCTCTACCTCGTCTACCTGGGCGTGCAGGCGATCCGCAAGCGCCGCAAACTCGCCGACGCCATGGCCGCGGCCGTGCGCACCACCCCGGGCCGCACGCTGACCGTGCTGCGCGACGGCTTCATCGTCGGCTTCGCGAACCCCAAGTCCATCGTCTTCCTGGCCGCGCTGCTGCCCCAGTTCGTCGACCCGGCCGCCGGCTCGGTGCCCGCGCAGATGCTGCTGCTCGGCCTCTGCCTCCCGGTGATCGCGCTCGCGTCGGACACCGCGTGGGCCCTGGTCGCCGGCACGGCCCGCACGTGGTTCGCCCGCTCGCCCCGCCGCCTCGAACTCGTCGGCGGCACCGGCGGCCTGGTGATGATCGGCCTCGGCGCGACGCTCGCGTTCACCGGCCGCAAGGACTGATTCCGCTTCGGCGCGGAACTGACGACGATCCGGTCGGCCGTTTCGAGGTTCGCCTGATGGCCCGGGAAACGCAAAGTCGCACCTGCCGCATCGGACAAGGAGAGTCGCCGCGGCGCAGGAGCCACCGGCCGAGATCGTGCGGCGCGACGGAGCCGGGCAAGGACACTGACGAACGCGACGATGTCCGGAGACTGTGCGTCCACCGGCCGCAAGGACTAACCGAGCGCGGCCACCAGGTCGCCGTGCCACGATTCGGGCAGGCCGTCCAGCGACACCACCACCTGGTCGGCACCCGCGGCCCGATACTCGCGCAGCCGGGTCACCACCGTGTCGAACGAGCCGTGGACGGTGACCCCGTCGACGAGGCGGTCGGACAGGTCGGCGAGGTCGGCGGGAGTGAAGCCCATGCGGCGGAAGTTGGCGGCGTAACCCGGGACGCCGGCGAGGAAACGCAGCGAGCCGCCGCGCACGAGGTCGCGGGCGCGGGCCGGGTCGGGCTCCGCGACGACGGTGACCAGCACCGCCAGGCGCGTGCCGGCGCCGAGCAGCTCGCGCGCGGAGGCGACGTAGTCGGGCGTCACGAGGAACGGGTACGCGGCCGAAGCGCGGTCGCGGGCCAGTTCGAGCATGCGGGGGCCCAGAGCGGACAGCACGCGCGCTGAAGCGGGGACCGCGGTGTCCAGCTCGTCGAGGTACGCCGTGAGCGTCGCGAGGGGACGGGGGCCGTGGGCGCCGCCGAGGCCGGGCAGCCAGCGGCCGGGGTGCGTGGCCGCCAGCGCCCGGTACACCGTCGCCACCTCGGCGGCCGGGACCCGGTCCACGGAGAGAATCCCGTTGGCCACGGTGATCCGCCGCGTCGCGCGGACGAGGTCCGGGACGAGCGCCAGGTTGTCACCTTGGCCGCCCGGCATCCACAAGGTGGCGTAGCCGAGTTCCTCCAGCCGCACGGCCGCGGCGACCGCGGCTGCCGAGTCCGTGGTGTCGAACGCGGGTGTCGCCGCGCCCAGTGGGCCCAGTTCGCTCATGCCGGGGGCAACTCCCCCCGCCTCGGCGCTGTTCCGCGTCACGCGGGTTGTTCGTCCACAGCGGAATCCTCGGCCGGCTCGGGGACCGGCTCACTCACCTTCGCGAACATCCGCGTCGCCGAGAGCCGGGCCACCCCGTCCGGCTCGCCCAGGTCCTCCAGGGAGTTGCGGACGGTCGAGTCCACCGACAGGTACTTGCGCCCGGCGCGCAGGTCGGCGTCGTTGCGCAGGCGGACGATCAGCGGGAACTCCGCGAGCGCGCCGGCGTCGAACAGGCCTGTCGTGTAGATCAGCTGCACGCCCAGCGCCTCCGCGACGGCACGCTGCAGCTCCAGCAGGTAGCCCGCCGACGCGCGGCCGATCGGGTTGTCCAGGAACAGCACGCCGGAGTGGCGGTTGCGGGCCTTGCCGCGGTTGTTGGCGCGCAGCGACGCGAGCGTGCAGTACAGGATGATCGCCGCGGTGAGCTGCTGGCCGCCGGAGAACACGTCGCGGATCTCCGACACGCGCTGGCGTTCGGTGCGCAGCACGGAGTCCGGCTTGAGCATGTCGACGCGGAACCCCTTGGGCGCGGCCACCTGCACGCCGCGCAGCACGAGCGAAAGGCCGTCGCGCTTCACGTCGCGGCCGTCGGCCGTCTTGCCCACCGCGGCTTCGTCCACGACCTCGCCGAGCTTCTCGGCCAGCACGTTGTCCTCGAGCTCCGTGAAGCGGATGCGCAGGAACTCCTGGCCCGACCAGTCGCCGAGGCCGTCGGGCAGCCGCGACACGCGCTGGGCCGAGCGCAGGGTGCGCAGCGCGCCGTCGACCATGCCCTGCAGGCGGGTGATGATGCCGCCGCGGTGCCGATCGATCTGGGCGAGGTCGTCGGTGAGCGTGCGCAGCCGCGGCCGCAGCGCCTCGGCCCACTCGGCCGCGTGGCCGGGCAACTGGTCGCGCTTCACCGCGATCACCTGCTGGCGCACGGGCGTGCTGAGCTTCTCGAAGCGCTTCTCCGTGGCGTACTGCGCCAGCTGGTCCGCGGCCGCGCGCACCCGGCGGTCGCCCGCGTCGGCGGCTTCCTGCGCTGTCGTCAGCACCGTGTTCAGCTGAGAATGCTTGGTGCGGGCCGATTCGACGTCACCGTCGTACGCCTCGGCCGGGTCCTCCGGCAGCAGGTGCGCGAGCGATTCGCCGAGCAGCCCGAAGCCGGACGCCGACGCCTTCGCCGCGTCCAGCGTCGCCTCCGCCGCCGCACGCCGCTCCTGCAGCTCTTCCCACGTGCGCGCCGCCGCCGAAACCTCCAGCGAAGCGGCGTCGATCAGCTCCAGGCCGTGCTCGATGTCGCGGGGCCGCTCGGCTAGCGAGGCCGCGCCCGTCTGCAGCGGCAGCACGTCCAGCTCCGCCCGCCGCGTGGACACCTGCCCGATCGCCTCGGTGCGGTCCTCCTCGACGGAGTCGACGACGCGGCGCGCGCGGGCCAACGCGGCAGCGCGAGCCGAAGCGTCCGAGCCGTCCGGTGTCTCCAGCAGCTCCGCCGCCCGTGTGCGCACGGCTTCGTCCAGCGCTTCGAGCGCCGAGCCCGCCGCGGCTTCCGCGGACTCGGCCTGCTCCAGTTCCGCGCGCAGGTCGCTCCCGACCTCCACCTTCGCGTAGGCCTCCGAGGCCGACGCGAACGTTCGCCGCAGCGCGTCCACGGGCTCGACCGGCGCCTCGGCGTCCTCGGTCACCTCGGCCGCCCCCGGGACCTCGGCCAGCTCCGACCGCGCGGTGGTCGCCGTGCGGCGGTGCCCGTCCGCGGTCCGCTGCTCCTCCCCCGCCTGCTCGCGCAGCCGCGCCGCGCGAGCCGCCGCGTCGGCCGCCGTGGCCTCGGCGCGCTCCGCGATCTCCGTGGCCCGCGCGACTTCCTCGGTCCACTCGGCAACGCGCGTGGCCCGGGTCGTGAGCTCACCCAGCCGGCGCGCCTTCTCCTCGCCGTCGGCCACAGCCAGCCGCAACGCCGGCACGCGTTCGCGCAGCGCCGCCGCCTTTTCACTCAGCCGCGCGAACTCCGTCTCCGCCTGACCGAGCGCGATCTGCGCGGTTTCCCGTGCCACGCGGGCACTTTCGGCCTGCTCCGCGAGCGTGGCGATCGCCCCGGCCGGGTAGTCCTCGCGCCAGGTCGTGAGCTTCCACGTGAGCGCGCCGTCGGTGGCGAGCGCACCGGCGAGCTGCTCCAGCCGCCGCTGGCGTTCGGCGTGCCGCAGCGCGACGGCCTCGCGTTCGGTGTCGGCCGCTTCCTCGTCGTACATCGCCGGATTCGGCGGCACGAGGAACTCCACACCGGCCGCGGCCTCGCCGTCGTCGCTCTGGAACGCCTCCGTGGTGCCGACCGCGATCACCGCGCTGGGCAGCAGCCGCCCGGCGGCCAGCACCTCACGCGCCCGCGGCACCTGCGCGGCGTCGTTCAGCAGCACGCCCGCGACGAGCTGCGGCAGGCGATCCAGCACGTCGGCGCGGCGGCCGGCGTCCAGTTTGGACAGGTAGCGCCAGCCGGACCACGCCGTGATGCCGGCTTCTTCCAGGGCGTCCAGCGCGGCCTGCACGTCGTGCGGCGGCGGGAGCAGCCCGCCGGAGCCGAGCGCGGCCAGCGCACGCTCGTCGGCCGACTCCTCCATTCGGAGCGCCGTCTGCTCCTTCTCGACGGCCGCGCTCGCTTCCCGAAGCCGTTGCAGCAGGACGGGAAGGTCACTTTCGAGGCGCACGTCGTCGGCGCCGAGCAGCTCGACGAGCCGGGGTTCGACGGCGAGCGCGTCCGTCCGCCGGTGCGCTCGGTCGAGGTCTTCCGCCGCGCGCACCAGACGGTCCTGAGTGGACCCGGCGAGCTGATTGGCCTCGTTCACGGCCCGCTGCGCCGCCTGCAGATCCTCCGCCGCGCGGTCGAGCTCCTGTTCACGCCGGCCCAGCTCGGCCGCCGACTCGTCGGCTTGGACGCGGGCCGCGCGCGAGGCTTCCGCGACGTCCGTGCCGGCCGTCAACAGTCCACTTCGGACCGACGTCGAGATTTCCTCGCGCAGCTCGGCGATCCGCGAAGACAGCCCACGCGCCTCAGCTCGCCGAGACGCCGCCAGGTTCGCGGCCTCGTCCCGATCGGTCTGCGCCTTCTCCGCCTCCGCACGCAAAGCGCCGGCGTGGGCCTCGGCCTTGTCCGCCTGGCGCTGCGCGTCGCGGGCCAGCGCCGTGAGGCCACGCGCCAGCGCCGACGCCGCGGAGTTGCGCGCCGCCAGCGCGGGCTTCGCCTTCTCCTCGCGGTTGCCGACGAGCTCGCGCAGGTCCTTCGCCTTGCGGGAGGCGTTCAGCTGGTTCAGCACGGTCGCGGTCTCGCGCCACGCCTCGACCGCCGTCTTCGCGTCGGCGAGCTCCGCGTCCACGCGCCGGCGGGCTTCCTGCGCCTCCTCCAGCCGCAGCACGGCGACGAGCCGCCGCAGCTCGGTGACACCCGCGGCCAGCCGGCGGTGGTCGCCCTCGGCCAGCTTCTCCGCCGACTTCACCTCGTCGACGTGTTCTTCGAGCCCGGACAGCCGCGCGTTCTCCAGCTCGTTGCGCGCGTGGATCCGGCCGGCGAGCTCGCGCAGGTCGGCGCGCGCCGACTCGGCGATCCGGCGCGACGCGGCCGCCACGCCCTCCTCCTCGGCGAGCGGGCCGAGCAGCTCGAGCGCGCCCTCCACGAAGTCCTTCTCCGCCAGCAGATCGCCGCGCTGCGCAAGGTTGTGCGCATACGTCGACACGACCTCGGCGAGGTCCTTCGGCTCGTCCTCCGACAGCACGGCACGCAGCAGGAACTCCACGAACGCCTCGTCGGTGGAGAACTGGAACGCGTCGGCCGCCTCACCCTCGCCTGCGTTCATCGCGCGCTGGTAGCGGAACAGCTCCGTGTCGAGGCCGAGCGAGTCGAGCCGGCCGGTCCACTCGTGGTGACGCCGCGTCCACGACAGCTCCAGCTCCGGCTCGGCCATGGCGGCCGCGGCGATCCGGTCGTGGAAGCCCGACATGGTGAGCAGCCGGCCGTCCTCGGTCAGCGGCAGCGAGTCGAGACCCAGCTCCTGCGTCGGGCGGAAGGCGTACCAGGAGTCCACGAGGTTCTCCGAGTCCGCCGACGTCACGTGCCCGCGCCACTCCGAGACCTTGCCGGTGATCACGCGGTGCCCGGTCTCCACGTGCAGCCACTCCAGCGCCACGTGCGAGACGTCCTTGGCCGCCACGAACTTCTCCAGCACCTTCGTGCTCGTGGTCCCGACCACCTGGCGGCGGCCGGGCAGCATCACGGAGAAGATCAGCTTGATCAGCACCGACTTGCCGCCGCCGTTCTCCAGGAACAGCACGCTCGCGGGCGAGGGCCGGCGCACCGGTCCCCCGGCGTGGATGCCGGCGCTGAACAGCGCGTCCTGCTTCGGCGCGGTGATGGTTGCGCCGACGCCGCTGAAGTCCAGCACCACGTCCTGGTAGCGGGCGCCCGCGGGGCCCACCGAGTGCAGGCGGACCCGCGAAAGCTCGTACATCGAATCCCCTCTACTGCAACGTGTCCGAAGAGGCCGCGCGCAGCGTTCCCCCCGCGCTCGCGACCGCGACGACGTCGAGCGCGAGCAGATCGTCGAACGCCGCGTCGGCGGCCAGCTCGCGCACCTGGATCTGGTACCGCGGCGTGGTGCGGTAGGTGCCGCCCTGCTCGTCGCTCACCGGCACCAGGAAGCCCTGGTCGGCCAGGAACCGCAGGGCGCGCGCGACCATGCCCCGGGTGGTGTCGGCGGCCATGCGGCCGTCCTTCGTGGCCGCCGCGGCCGGGCGCCGGGCGTAGGCGCGCCACGCCTGCTCCAGCTCCGGCGCGTCGGCCAGCGGGTCGTTGTTGGCCTTGGCCTGCTGCGCGCGCTCGTCGAGCATGCGCGCGGCCTCGCGGACCATCGCGTCGACCTGCTCCACGCTCACGCGGCCGATGTAGGTGTCGTTGGCGAGGTCGTCGGGCCGCGGGTAGGCCAGCGCCGCGGCGGCGAGGTGGATGAGGCCGTGGATGACCTTCTCCGTCTCGCGGCGTTCGCGGATCTTGGCCTGGCGCGCGTAGGTGTCCATCTTGATCTCGAAGATCGACTCGTCGACGGCGGCCAGCACGGCGCCCGCCCGCTGGTTGACCTCCAGCACCATCAGCCCCAGACCCGACGCGACGGCGTGCGTGAGTGCCTTGAACGCGTTGTCCTCGGCGTAGCGGCGCACCAGCTCGCCGTAGACGACGTCGCGGGCGGGCAACTGCTTCGGGCGCATGCCGAACGCGACCAGGCGCGCGGCGGCCTCGGCGTCGACGCTCGTGTGGGTCACGGGCATCAGGCGACCTCCTCGCTGTCTTCGGTGCTCTCTTCGGCGCGCTCGACCTCGGCGGTGGACAGCAGCAGGTCGGCGCCACCGAACTCGGGGTCGACGAGCAGCGTGCCGTCGTCGACGGCCAGCAGCACGTGGCGTTCCCCCTGGCGGCGCGCGGCGCCGACCTCGGGACTGTAGGCGTGCAGGGCGCGCAGCGCGACCAGGGTCGCCAGACCGGGTTGCTTCGTGCGGCGCGCGTCCTCCAGCAGGCCCGACAGGCGGCGCGGCACGTCGGGCAGGTCCAGCAGGTCGTCGGCGAGGCGCCACACGTCGTCGCCGAAGCGGTCGGTGTCCTCGGCCGGCATCAGCTCGGGCTCGGGGATCTCGCCGACGAGCTGGTCGCGCTCAGGCGCGGGGCGCAGCAGCAGCGAGACGAGCGAGGACAGCGCGGGCACCACGGGCGGCGTGATGCCCGCGACCGCGTGGAAGAAGTGCTCGGCGGGCGCGACGGCGTCGGCCAGCGGCAGGCCGAGCGTCGGGACGAGCAGCTGGCCGAACAGGTCGATCGTCGCGCGCTGCGGCGGACCGGAGAACTGTTGGCGGTCCTGCTCGGCGCGGAACACGGCGCCGGCGGCGGCCAGGCGCGACTGCAGGCGCGTGTGGCGGCGGATGCAGTCGGCGACGATGTCGACGAGCTCGGCCGCGCGCCTCTTGTGGTCGAGCTCCTCCGACTCGTCGCGCGCGGTGGTGATGTTCTTGATGATCGCGTTCTCCGCGCGGAAGCGGGACTCGATGTGCCCGAGCGCGGAGTCGATCAGATCCGGCACCTCGAGCTCCCAGTCGACGGCGCGCACATCGCGGCGCGTGGCGTCGAGCTTGGCGCGCAGGGTCTCGCCGTACTGCACAGTGCGGTAGCGCGCCTGCTCGGCCGCGAGCTTCGCGTCGGCGAGCCGGCCGCGGTTGATCAGGTTCTCGAGCTTCACCTCGGCCGCGATCTGGGCCGACTCGACATCGGTGTCCAGCGCGCCGACGAGCACGTTGATCGCCTCGTCGGTCGCGCGCAGGTACACCTCGCCGTCGGGCGCGGCCAGCTCGACGAGCAGCTTGAAGTCGAACTGGCGGCGCTGGTACCCGCCCGGCCCCATCGAGCCGTAGACGCGCCGGAAGCCGCGGTCGGTGGTGCCGACGTTGATGAGGTTGTCCAGCACCCACTTCGCCACGCGCACGTGCTCGAACGGAGTGCGCGAGGGCGCCTGCTGCGAGATGAACGGAAGCAGCCGGTCGATGACCTGGTCGTGGCCGGCGCCGGTGTCGAAGTCCATGGCGATGGTGACCTGGTCGATCGTGTGCAGCGCGATCTCGGCCATCTGGTAGATCGTCGCGTCGGCCCAGTCGAGCTTGGCCTTGCGCGCGTCGAGGTCGTGCAGCGGCGCGGTGCACGCGAGCGCCTTCAGCCGGCGGGTCAGCCCCTCGTCGGCCAAGCCCGCGAACCCCATCTCGTCGTCTCGCACAGCAGGCCAGGCTAGTCGGACTGCTCAGGCGCCCGCACACGCGGACGGCTAGCGTGACCCACATGCGTGAGATGAGCAGGGCCGAGTGGTGGGCGTTCGCGACCGAAGGCACGCGGACGGGGATGCTGGGGATCGTTCGCGCCAACGGCGCCCCGATCGTCACGCCGATCTGGTTTCTGCTGAACGAGGGCCCCGACGGTGACGAAATCGTGTTCACCACGGGCACGGACACGCTGAAGGGCAAGGCGCTGCGCCGCGAGCCACGGCTGTCGCTGGCCGTCGACGACCAGAAGCCGCCGTATTCCTACGTGCAGTTCACGGCCGAGGCGACGCTGCACCACGACCTCGACGAGATGCTCGAATGGGCGACCCGGCTCGCCGGCCGCTACATGGGCGCGGACCAGGCCGAGGCGTACGGCAAGCGCAACGCCGTGCCGGAGGAATCGCTCGTCCGGGCAAAGATCACGAAGGTGATCGCGCGCTCGGACATCGCGGGCTGAAGTTCTCGTCTCGCTTCCTCGCGGGTCATGCCGGCGAAGAAGCGCAAACCGGTTGACCGGGCGGAGAAACTGGTCGGCGTGAGCGGTCGTTGGACGCTGGTCCTGCCCGAAAACCTCGACGACTTCGCCTGGGTGGAGGCGACGGACCGAGGCGTGCTGCTGCACGTCGCCCTCGACCACGCCGGGCGCCGGTTCCCGGCGATCGTCTACGACCCGTACCGGATCGTCCAGGACGCCGACCTCGTGAACGAGTCGGCGCCCTTCTACGAGCCGAACGTCGTCCTGGTGCCGGAAGTGACCAGGGAGCAGGTTGCGCGCGCCGGTGATCGCCTCGGGCGCAGCGGTGAGCGGGACTGGTTGCTGCGACTCGGCCCCGGGCCTGAGTCGGCCTGGTCGCTGGACGTCCCGGACGGCGCCGACTGGACGCGGATCGGCGAACTCGGCACCCTGTCCGCCTCGCTGCGGTGCGGCGAACGGCGGTTCCCGGTCACCTTCCACGACCTGCGGCGGCTCGCCGAGGCGGTCGGGTGGGACGACCTCGACGACCACGTCCACCGCCGCAAAGAGCCCCGCGCCGTCGAGTTCTTCGTGAAGAACTTCATCGTGATCCCCGCGTTGACGAAGGACGCCGCCGAGCAGGCGGTGGCGGAACTCGGCCGCCGCCGAGAGTTCGCCTGGCTGCTCGACTGATCCCCGTTGCGCGCAGGTCGATACTGGCGAGCGGTCGGTTGACGGACAGTGATCGAGCGGTCCGGTATTGACACCACCCCGTCCGGGATGGTGTCATTTCCTCCAATAGATAGGAAAGTTTCCTAACTATCAGTCTCGATCAGACCTCGACCACACCCGGCACCTCCCCGCTCCGCCCTCCCGGCCGCACCGCCGCCGCCGGACCCCCTGCCCCACAGGGGTTCCCTCGGCGCGACGCCCCTCGGCGGCGCGCACTCGTGCCGGAACCCAGGACTGCGCCAGGGTTGACCGGAGCGGCGCCGGTCAACCCTGGCGCACACCAGCGCCATCGCCTTCGCGGCGGGGCGCACCCCGGACCGCGGCCGGGACGACCGGAGCGGCGCCGGTCGTCCCGGCCGCGCCGGTGTCCGCGGGTGTCCACAGCGGACTGGTCACCAGCCGAAGAGCGCGGCCATCACGCGGGCGCAGCGGTCGGTCATCACCGCGGCGGTCTCGGCGGGCCGGTCGATCCACCAGCTGATCAGCGAGTCCACGACACCGGTCCAGACGTGGGCGAGAGCCTCGACGTCCAGCGCGTCCGACGACCCGCGCGAACCCAGCAGCTGACCGGCGCCGACGAGGGCGAACGCGTCGAGGCGTTCGCGGTAGTCACCCGCCGCGGCGGCGATGTCGCCCGTCGCGGGCACCGTCGGGTCGCGCAGGAGCTTCCACGCGTAGCGGTCGTGGTCGAACGTCGCGAAGATCGCTGCCAGCACCGCGAGCGGCATGCGCTCCGGGTCGCCGCCGGCCGCCATGGTCTCGGCCACGCCTTCCGTCAGCCGGTCCCCCGCGCGGTGCAGGCACGCGAGGTACAGCCCTTCCTTCGACCCGAAGTACTGGTACAGCAGGGGTTTCGTGACGCCCACGCGGCGGGCGATCTCCACCATCGACGCGCCCGCGTACCCCGCCCGGCCGAACTCCTCGGTGCCCGCCACGAGGATCTGCGACTCGCGCTCGCCACGAGGCACACCCTTCGTCCCGACGGCCCTTGACCTTGTCACGCGGTTGAGCCTACCGTAAGTGACCCTGGGGTAAGTTACCTAAGAGTTAGTTCCGTTCGGGAGGAGACGACGTGGCCGACTTCCTGGCGCACCTGCGCGACCCGGTGCTGTACGCGATCCCGGTGTTCCTGCTGTTCGTGGCCGTCGAGATCGTCGCGGTGCACGTGCTCGGCCACGACGACGACGTGGTCGGTTACAGCGCCGCCGACACTCGCACCAGCATGTTCATGGGCACGGTCGCGCTCGGCGTGAACGCGCTGTTCCGGCTCGTGATGCTGGTGGTCTTCGCCGCGCTCTTCGAGCTGGCGCCGGTGAAGTTCGACCCGCGCGACTGGTGGACGTGGGCGCTCATGCTGCTGGGCCAGGAGCTCGTGTTCTACGCCTACCACCGCGCGAGCCACCGCGTGCGGCTGCTGTGGGCCGGGCACCAGGTGCACCACTCCAGCGAGCACTACAACTTCTCGACGGCGCTGCGGCAGAAGTGGACCCCGTACTTCCAGCTGCCGTTCTGGTCCGTGCTGGCGATGTGCGGGATCCCGCCGTGGATGATCCTCACCGGCCTGTCGATCGACCTCGTGTACCAGTTCTTCGTGCACACGGAGAAGGTGCGGAAGCTGCCGCGCTGGTTCGAGTACGTTTTCAACACCCCGTCGCACCACCGCGTCCACCACGGCAGCGACGCCGAGTACCTCGACGCGAACTACGGCGGGATCCTGATCGTCTGGGACCGGTTGTTCCGCAGCTTCGTCCCCGAGGGAAAGCGGCCGACGTACGGGCTGACCACGAACATCGGCACGCACAACCTGCTGAAAGTCGGGTTCCACGAGTACGGTCAATCCTCCGCGACCTTCGTGGTGCGCAAGGTTGGCGGGACCGGGCGGGGTACGTGGTCGGCCCGCCGGGCTGGTCACCCCGCCACGAGCTTGCCGACGAGCCGGGCAAGCCCGGCCGCCGCGGCCGCGTCGTCCGCGCGGCGGCTGATCACGAACAGCGGACCGGTCCGGTCGAGGGTCACGCCGTCGCTCGTCAGTAGGTGGTACGCGGCGAGCATCGCCGCTCGGCCATTGCCGTCGGGAAACGGGTGGAAGAAGCAGACATCGAGGTACGCCCGCGCCACGCGCGCCGGCAACGGAGCCGTGCCGTGGGCGTCGGTGAGGTGCGCGTCGAACTCCGCGATGGTGGTGGGGCCGTAGCGTTCCCGGCCGTCCTTGGCGAACGCGGTGGTGGTGCGGAACGCGGCCGGTTCGCCGAGCGCGAGCTCCTGCCATCCGGCGAGGAGTTCGAACGTGAGGGGGCGGCCGGCGTCGGCCCGCACCTGAGCGAGCCCGGCCAGCAGCCGCTCGGCCCGCTGCTCGTCGCGACGGCGAACGATCGTGTCGACGAACTCGGCCACGCCATCACGGGTCCCGGTCCACGGCGTGACGTCGGGGACCTCGTCCCACGCGACGGCGGAGCGGACCGTGAGCCAGGTCCGCAGATCGTCACGCACGCGGGTCGGCGGCAGCGAACCGCCGCGCGAGGTCGGCGACGTCGGAGTCCTCGGGTGCAGTCCAGGACTGGAACCGGCCGCCGACGGCTTCTTCGACGAGCCTAACGCCGGCGATCCCGTGGTAGGCCAGGAACCACTGCAGCACCTGCGCACAGTGCCGGTACCACGCGTCACCCGCGCCGGTCCGGTCCACGACTTCTTCCACGAGCACCGGTACGGCCCGCTCCCACGCGGCCGGCCGCGCTTCGGGGGAACCGGCCGGGAGTGCGTGCGTGGCGAACAGCTCGGCGAGCCGCTCCAGCCAGCCGCGCCATTCACGCAGCGCGGCGAGGGCCCGCGCCGACGTTTCGGCCGGCGTGGTCACGGAATGCGCGCCACAACACCACGAAGCGACCGGACCGCCGCCGAAATCGCCTTCGTCGCGGGCCCACGCCCAGCCACGCGTCCACGGGCCGAGCTGCCGGTCGAGGGCAGCCAGCACGGCTTCGGTCCAGTCGTCGCCCGCCGCCCACGGAACCGACGCGATGATCCCGGCCGCCGTTACGGCGTCGAACGGGTGCTCGGCGGGGTCGACCTCGGCCCAGGTCAACCCGGCCGGATAGTAGTCGTACAGCGACACACGCGTGAGGATCCCGCAGTCCACTGTCGACTCGCAACCGGTTTTCGCGGGCGAATTCGGTTGCGCCGCATGATGTTCTGGAGGGGTGACCGAACCGAACCGCCCGCATCGCTGGGATCTCGTGCGCCCGGACCAGCTCGGGAGCCTGCCCGCCGGGGCGCCCGTGTTGTGGTTCCTGGACGAGCTCACGGCGTGTGCGGCGAAGGTGCTGGCGCGCAGCGAGGACGGGGATCTGTACTTCGTCGGGCGGTCCGGGGACAGCGTGTACGACCTGTTGAGTGGCGCGCTCACCGACCGGAGCCGGCTGCACCTGCTGCCGTTGTCGTTGGGGATGGTCGACAATCCCTTGCTCGGACCGATGCGGCGCGGTGAAACGGCCCAGCTGCGCGCCAACCTCGCCGAAGCCGGGCTCTCCCCCGCGGCGCTCGCGGGTGGCGGGCCGCCGGTGGTGCTCACGGACCTGGTCTCGTCCGGTGGCACGTTCGGGTCCCTGACCGGCATCCTCCGGCAATGGGCGGAAGACGAGGGAGCCGCGTGGCCGGAAGTCCGGCGGCGCCTGCGGTTCCTCGGCATCACGTTGTGCCGCGCGACGAGCCCCAAGAGCTGGCGCTGGCACCAGCACGCGGGCTGGACGGCCGGGGTGCCCGCCGGCGCCATCCGCAACGTCTCCCTCGACGCGAACACCTGGAGCTACTTCGGCAACTGGCAACCGAAACTCACGCGCTCGTTCACGCGCGAGCGCTGGGGCGCCGAGGCTGCCCGCGCGCCGCAGCACGACGACAAAGCGCGCGAAGCCCTGGCCGAAGCGCTGGCGGTCGTCGCGGCGGGACGGACGGCCGAGGTGCGGGACCGGATGGTGCGCGAGATCGTGAAGGAACCGGCGATCGCGCAGCCGTGGCTGCGCGCGCTGGTGACCGAACTCAAGCTGCCCCGGCCCCGACTCCGAACCCCGACGCCGCCGGGAACCGCCTAGGCTTCCTCGTCCTCCAGCATCTCCGGCGTCACCGCGGACTCCGTGTCCGGGATGTTCAGGTCCTTCGCCCGCTTGTCCGCCATCGCGAGCAAGCGCCGGATACGGCCGGCCACCGCGTCCTTCGTCATCTGCGGGTCGGACAGCTGGCCGAGCTCCTCCAGCGACGCCTGCCGGTTGGACAATCGCAGCTTGCCGGCCGCCAGGAGGTGGTCGGGGGCGGTGTCGCCGAGGATGTCGAGGGCGCGTTCGACACGGGCGGCCGCCGCGACGGCCGCGCGGGCCGAGCGGCGGAGGTTGGCGTCGTCGAAGTTGGCGAGGCGGTTGGCGGTGGCGCGAACCTCGCGGCGCATCCGCCGTTCCTCCCACTGCAGCACGCTCGCGTGGGCGCCGAGGCGCGTCAGCAGCGCACCGATGGCGTCCCCGTCGCGCACCACGACCCGGTCGGCCCCGCGGACCTCGCGCGACTTCGCCTGGATGCCCATGCGCCGGGCCGCGCCGACCAGAGCCAGCGCCGCTTCCGGGCCCGGGCACGTGACTTCCAGCGACGACGAGCGACCCGGTTCCGTGAGCGAACCGTGGGCGAGGAACGCGCCGCGCCACGCGGCTTCCGCGTCGGCGACCCCGCCGGACACCACGGCCGCGGGCAGTCCGCGCACCGGCCGCCCGCGCTGGTCGATCAGCCCGGTCTGGCGGGCGAGACCTTCGCCGTCCTTCACGACGCGCACGACGTACCGCGTGCCCTTGCGCAGGCCACCGCTGGCGGTGATCACGTGCACGTCGGACTGGTGGCCGTAGAGCTCGTGGATCTCCTTGCGCAGCCGCCGGGCCACCGAACCCGTGTCGAGTTCGGCCTCCACCACCACGCGGCCGGCCACGATGTGCAGCCCGCCGGCGAAGCGAAGCAGCGACGCGACCTCCGCCCGGCGTGGCCCGATCTTCGTGATCTCGAGCCTGCTCAGTTCGTCCTTCACCGCGGCGGTCATCGCCATGTACTGCCCCTCCTGCCTTCCGCTGCGCGCCCGCCGTCAGCCACGGTGCCCGCTGTGTCCCCCATCGAGGCCGAGAGCCTCTCGCATGCACCGGGCGAGCGCATCAGGATCATGCCGTCCCTCCACGACCGGGTCGGCCACCGCCCCCAAATGGGCGCGACCACCCAGCCGCTGCGCCGCCCGGCGCAGACTTGCCGGGTCCGGCACGGAATCGCGGTCCGCGATCACGGCGTCGACCCGCAGCGCGGGGGCGTGTTCGAAGAGTACGTCGAGATGCCGCTCCGGTGAGAACCCGGCAGTTTCCCCCGGCTGGGGGACAAGGTTGAGGACCACCACCTTGGTAGCCCGCGTGCGCACGAGCGCGTCGTACAGATCCGGCACGAGCACGTGCGGCAAGACGCTGGTGAACCACGAGCCCGGCCCGAGGAACACCACGTCGGCGCCGAGCACGGCCTCGATCGCCTGCGGGCAGCCCTGCGGCGGCCGCGCCTGACGCCCGACCGGGTGCAGGCTGATGCGGTGGACCTGCCCGGGTGTGCTCGCCACCGCGACCTGCCCGCGGATCCGGCGGACGGCCCCCGGATCCTCGCTGTCGAGGCCGCTCACCTCGGCCTCGATCTCCAGCGGCTCCGGCGACATCGGCAGCACGCGTCCGGAAATCCCCGTGAGGCGGCTCGCTTCGTCGAGCGCCGCCACGGGATCGCCGAGCACCTCGAACAGGCCGGCCAGCAGCAGGTTGCCCACCGCGTGGCCGGCCAGCGCGCCGTCGCCGCCGAAGCGGTGCTGGAACACCTCGGCCCACAGCGTGCCGCCGTCTTCGGCCGCGAACGCCGCGAAGGCCTGCCGCAGGTCGCCAGGCGGCAGGAGGCCCAGCTCACGCCGCAGGCGCCCGGACGAGCCCCCGTCGTCGGCGACGGTGACCACCGCCGTGACTTCCCGGGTGACCCGCCGCAACGCGGTGAGCGTCGCGTGCAGGCCGTGTCCGCCGCCGAGCGCGACCGCGCGTACGTCACTCACGGCCAAGGTCGCGGTGCACCACCTTCACGGCCATTCCGTCCTCCTTGGACAGTCGGTGCGCGAGCTCTTCCGAGATCGCGACGCTGCGATGCTTCCCGCCCGTGCAGCCGACGGCGAGCGTGAGGTACCGCTTGCCCTCGCGCTTGTAGCCTGCGCCGATCAGGCGCAGCAGCTGGTGGTAGCGGTCGAGGAACTCCTCCGCGCCTTCCTGCGACAGCACGTAGTTGCGGACCTCGCCGTCGAGCCCGGTGTGGTCGCGCAGCTCCGGGATCCAGAACGGGTTCGGCAGGAACCGCACGTCCATCACCAGGTCGGAATCCATCGGCAGGCCGTACTTGTAGCCGAACGACAGCACGGTCACGCGCGTCTGCGTGCTCGCCTCCGAGCCGAAGGCGTCCTCTATTTTCGCCCGCAGGTCGTGCACCGACAGCGCGGAGGTGTCGAGCACCAGGTCGGCTTCCTCGCGCAGCGGCGCGAGCAGCCTGCGCTCGGCGGTGATGCCGTCGGCGAGCCGGCCATCGCCCTGCATCGGGTGGCCGCGGCGGACGGCCTCGAAGCGGCGCACCAGCACCGCGTCGGTGGCCTCCAAGAACAGCACGCGCGGCTTGTACCCGCGCGCGTCCAGGTCCTTGATCACCGAGGCCAGGTCGTCAGTGAACGCGCGCGAACGCACGTCCATCACCACAGCCACCTTGGTGATCGCGCCGCGCGCCTGCGCGCCGAGCTCGACCATGGTGGCGATCAGCTCCGGCGGCAGGTTGTCCACGACGAACCAGCCCAGGTCCTCCAGGCACTTCGCCGCGGTGGAGCGGCCCGCTCCCGAGAGGCCGCTGACGACGGCGACCTCCATCCCGGTTCCCCGGTTGTCCTCTTGCGCACTCACGATGGTTCCTTCTCCGATCACGACCCCTTGTCCCCTCCCGAGCCGGCACCGGTCTCCCCGGCCAATGCCGCCACCACGGCCTCCGCGGTGCGCCTGCCGAAGCCGGGCACCGCCTCGATCTCCTCGACCCTGGCTTGCTTGAGCTTCTTCACCGAGCCGAAGTGCTTGATCAGCGCGGTGCGCCGAGCCTGCCCCAGCCCGGGCACACTGTCCAATTCGGACGCCGACAGCCGCTTGGACCGCTTCTCCCGGTGGTAGCGGATGGCGAACCGGTGGGCCTCGTCACGCAGGCGCTGCAACAGGTACAGCGCTTCGGACGTGCGCGGCAGGATCACCGGGTCGGGGTCCGCGGGCAGCCAGACCTCCTCCAGCCGCTTCGCGAGCCCCACCACCGCGATGTCGGTGATCCCCAGCTCTGCCAGCACATCGGCTGCCGCCGTGGCCTGTGGGCCCGCGCCGTCGACCACGAGCAGGTTGGGCGGGTAGGCGAATTTGCGCGGGCGGCCCGTGTCCGGGTCGATGCCCGGGCGGGCGGGTTCGATCGCCTCGCCGTCAGCAGCGCTGTCGCCGTTCGTTTCGGCGCTGCTTTCGCCACTGATTTCGCCGGTCTCGGCCGGGCTGTCCTCGGCGGTTTCCTTGAGGTAGCGGTGGAACCGGCGGCGCACGACCTCCGCGATCGACGCGACATCGCCCTCTTCCGCGGCCTCGCGCAACGCGAACCGGCGGTACTCGGACTTGCGCGCGAGACCGTCTTCGAAGACCACGAGCGACGCGACCACGTCGCTGCCCTGGATGTGGCTGATGTCGATGCACTCGATGCGCAGCGGCGCGCTGTCGAGCGCGAGGAAGTCCTGCAGCTCATGCAACGCCGCCGAGCGCGCGGTGAGGTCGCCGGCGCGGCGCAGCTTGTGCTGGGTGAAGGCCTCCCCCGCGTTGCGCTCCACGGTTTCGGCCAGCGCCTTCTTGTCCCCGCGCTGCGCCACCCGCACGCGCACGCGCGAGCCGCGGATCGCCGAGAGCCACTCGCCGAGCGCCTCGGCGTCGGCCGGCAGCTCGGGCACGATCACCTCACGCGGCACGACCGGGCCCGCGTCGAGGCCGTCGCGCGCCGCGCGGTCGGACTCCTCGCCGTAGAACTGCGTGATGAATTGGTCGACCAGATCCGGCACGGCCATTTCCTCGGCCTTGTCGATGATCCAGCCGCGCTGCCCGCGCACGCGCCCGCCACGGACGTGGAACACCTGCACGGCCGCTTCCAGTTCGTCGTGGGCGAAGGCGACCACGTCGGCGTCGGTGCCGTCGCCGAACACCACGGCCTGCTTCTCCATCGCGCGCCGCAGGGCACCGAGGTCGTCGCGCAGCCGCGCGGCGCGTTCGAACTCGAGCTCGTCCGACGCGGCGGCCATCTCCCGTTCCAGGCGGCGGATCATCGCGTCGGTGCGGCCGGCAAGAAAATCACAGAAGTCGCTGACAATTTGGCGGTGCTCGTCGGCGCTGACCCGCCCGACGCAGGGCGCCGAGCACTTGTCGATGTAGCCGAGCAGGCAGGGCCGGCCGATCTGGCCGTGGCGCCGGAACACCCCCGCCGAGCAGGTGCGCGCCGGGAACACGCGCAGCAGCAGGTCGAGCGTCTCGCGGATGGCCCAGGCGTGGGAGTACGGGCCGAAGTAACGCACGGCCTTCTTGCGCGCGCCGCGGTACACGTGCAGGCGGGGGAACTCCTCGTTCAACGTGACCGCGAGCATCGGGTAGCTCTTGTCGTCGCGGTAGCGGACGTTGAACCGCGGGTCGAACTCCTTGATCCAGTTGTACTCGAGCTGCAGCGCCTCGACCTCGGTGGTGACCACGGTCCACTCGACGCTCGCGGCCGTGGTGACCATCTGGCGCGTGCGCGGGTGCAGGCCCATGAGGTCGGCGAAGTAGGAGTTGAGCCTGCTGCGCAGGCTCTTGGCCTTGCCGACGTAGATGACCCGCTTCGAGGCGTCGCGGAACTTGTACACGCCAGGGGCGTCCGGGATGCTCCCCGGCGAGGGACGGTAGGTGGTCGGGTCAGCCACCCACCCAGCCTATGGCGCGGCCCTGACAACTTTGCGAGCCCCCGGTGCACAGCGGCCGTCCGGTGACCGGCTAGCGGCCCGACCGCACCCTCGACCCGACGGAAGTCGGGTGATTCGGACACGCGCGACCTTCGTCGGTTCCCGGCCGGGTGACGCGCTGATTACCGTCCGTTCCAGCCGAGACCCGGCTCTTCCGGTCCCCACCGAAAGGACTCCGCCTTGAGAAGCATCCGTTTCGCCGGCGCCGCCACGGCCGCAGTGGCCGCGCTGACCCTGGCCGGCGGCACCACCGCCACCGCGCAGACGAACATCGTGGGCGGCGGCACCGCGCCCGCCGTGAGCTGGGGCGCGCAGGTCTACGTCAACACCCCGGGCCGCGACTTCCAGGGCTTCAACTGCTCGGGCACGGTCGTCGCGTCGCGGTGGGTGATGACGGCCGTGCACTGCCTCGATGAAGACGGCAGCGGCATGTACGTGCGCGTGGGCACCAACACACTCTTCGGCGGCACCAAGATCGCCGTCGACCGCAAGGAGGAGTCGCCCAACGGCGACATCGCCCTCCTGCACCTCGCGCAGGCCACCTCCGCCACGCCGATCGCCCTCGGCAGCGCCGACCCGGCCACCGGCAGCACCAACCAGCTCTACGGCTGGGGCCGCACGACCCCGACCGGCCCGCCGGCTTCGGCGCTGAAGGTCACCAACGTGCAGGTCACCGGCCGCTCCACCGACGCGTACGGCGGCCGCGCGATCCAGAGCGTCGGAATCAACGGTGCCGCGTGGAAGGGCGACTCGGGCGGGCCCGAGGTGTCGAACGGCGTGCAGGTCGGCGTCGCGTCGACCGTGCAGAACCAGAGCGGCACGAACACCCGCGGCACCAACAACTACGCGAGCGTCGCCACCAGTCGCTCGTGGATCCGCAGCACCGCGGGCGTTTGAGCCAGGCCGATTCGACACAACCCGAGCGGGGGTGCGTGGCCGGGTGCCCCGGGCCACGCACCCCTATCCTGGCGGTTGTGAGGATCGCGACCTGGAACGTCAACTCGATCGTGCCGCGGCTGCCGCGCGTGCTCGACTGGCTCGAGCACTCGGGCCCTGACGTGCTGTGCCTGCAGGAGCTGAAGAACACCACCGAGGCCTTCCCGCTGGAGCCGGTTCGGGCGCTGGGCTACGAGGTCGCCGCCTACGGGCTCGGCCGCTGGAACGGCGTCGCGATCGTCTCGCGCGTCGGCATCACCGACGTCGTGCGCGGCCTCACGGGTGAGCCGCAGTTCGACGGCGCGTCGGAGGCCCGCGCCGTCGGCGCCACCTGCGGCGGCGTGCGCGTGTGGTCGGTGTACGTGCCCAACGGACGTGAGCCCGAGAACCCGCACTACGCGTACAAGCTGGAGTGGCTCGAAGCCCTGCGGACGACAGTCGCGACGGAGCTGTCGACGCTGTCCGACACGCCGTTCGCCGTGCTCGGCGACTTCAACGTCGCGCCCACCGACGCGGACGTGTGGGACCGGGCCGTGTTCGAAGGCTCCACCCACGTCACCGAGCCCGAGCGCGCGGCGCTGGCCCGGCTGCGCGACCTCGGCCTTGTCGACGTCTTCCCGCGGCCGCTGAAGTACGACCACCCGTTCACTTACTGGGACTACCGCGCCGGGAACTTCCCCAACAACAAGGGGATGCGCATCGACCTCGTCTACGGCAGCAAGCCGTTCACGTCGGCCGTGCGGGATTCCTATGTGGACCGTGAGGCGCGCAAGGGCAAGGGCCCCTCGGACCACGCGCCGATCGTGGTCGACCTGGATCTCTGACGCACCAACGAAAAAAGCCGCCCGGACCACGAACGTCCGGGCGGCTCTCTCGTCTGAAGAGTCAGGAACCCGTGGCCGCCTTGTGCAGCTTGCGCAGCGCGCGCACGGCGGCGACCGCGCGATCACGGTCGACAGCCTGCACGGCCATCACGGAGAAGTACTCGTCGTCGGGCAGCTCCAGCCGGGCCCACGAAGCGCCGTCGGGGAAGCTGACCGACAGCACGTCGCTCCACAGGAACCGGCGGGTCGTGATCACGTTGCGGACCTCGATGCCGGTCGTGTCCGCGCGCACGCGGGCGTTGGCGAACAGCATCGTGCCCAGCGCCAGCAGCACGCCGATGCCGATCATCGCGACCTGGTCCGACTTCTCGAACACGACGCCGGTGTGGGAGTTGCGCAGCAGGATCGCCACGACGATGAACACGGCGAGCAGCAGCACGGCCAGCACGCTGCACATCACCAGCGCCCGCCGAGGGCGGATCACCAGCGTGGTCTCCTGCTGCTCACTCACGGCGGGGCTCACACGAATCCCCGCTCGGTCCACGGCTGGCGCAGACCGCGCAGCACGTGGGCGGAGTCGAGCGCCGCGACCGTGGCCTCGTAGCCCTTGTCTTCCTTCGAACCCGGCAGGCCGGAGCGGTCGAGCGCCTGCTGCTCGTCGTTGACCGTCAGCACGCCGTTGCCGACGGGCGTGCTCTCGTCGAGCGCCACGCGCGTGAGACCGGCGGTGACCGAGTCGCACACGTAGTCGAAGTGCGGGGTCTCGCCGCGGATCACCACGCCGAGCGCCACGACCGCGTCGTGGTGGCGGGCCAGCGCCTGCGCGACCACCGGCAGCTCGACGGCGCCGGCGACGTGCACGACGGTCGGCTCCTCCTCGAGCTCGGCCGCCTTCGCGGCCGCCAGCGCCCGCTCCAGGAGCTTTTCGGTGATGTTCGCGTTCCACCGCGTGGCCACGATGCCGAGCTTCAGCGCCTTGCAGTCGCTCAGGTCGAGCTCGAACTCGGGCCGTCCCTCACCGCTCATCGGGTGCTGTCCCCTTCTCCGCCTGGTCGGCGGCACCCACCTGTTCGTAGTGCTCCAGCTGCGCGAGGTCGTGCCCCATGCGGTCGCGCTTGGTGCGCAGGTACCGCAGGTTCTCGGGGTTGGGCGAGATGGGCAGCGGCACGCGGCCGGTGACCCGCAGGCCGTACCCCTCGAGACCGACGCGCTTGGCCGGGTTGTTCGTGAGCAGCCGCATCGACCGCACGCCGAGGTCGCACAAGATCTGCGCGCCGGTGCCGTAGTCGCGGGCGTCGGCCGGGACGCCGAGCGCGAGGTTCGCGTCGACGGTGTCCGCGCCGGCATCCTGCAGCTGGTAGGCCTGCAGCTTGTGCAGCAGCCCGATGCCGCGGCCCTCGTGGCCGCGGATGTAGAGCACGACGCCGCGGCCCTCGTCGGCCAC
>NZ_JBFBAF010000029.1:0-141640 GCF_040682095.1 Amycolatopsis sp. NPDC051372 | reverse complement strand
CTGCTCTACGTGCTCGACCAGCGCCGACTGCTCCCCGAGGAAGGCCTCGAGGACGCCGCCGACCCCGCCGTCGACACCGAGGCCGGCTGAGCCGTGACCGACAGCCACGACCCAGCCGCCGACGAACCCGCTGCTGGCTGCAGATCGAATGGGGTTACGTCAGCCTCAGATGTTGCGGGGGTCGTGGCCGTAGGTATTGCGCTCCCCGATCCGGCCGTCCCTGTTGCAGATGAAGTGCTCGACCTTGCGCTGCCAGGCCATGTCGCGACCCTTGCCGGCGGCGGCGGCGTCGTCGTTCGTGTCGTGGATGTTCGCGGCTCGGCTGCTGCCCTCGACCTTGTTCTTCCACTGGCCGCCCTCGAAGTAGGTCTCGATGTCGCCCTTCATCGCTGCCTCTCCTTCCGTGCCGCGCGCACCACTGCGCCCGCTGCGAGGCCGACCAGCCGTCGCCCCGCGCTGGATCCACAACGACCACGCGACCAGGCAAAACAGGTGCGGGGCCCTTCTCGTTCTGTCCGGCTGTGTCCGAGCAGAAAACCGTTCCGTGCGTTCGTCCTCGACTCGGTCCTCCCCGAACTCGTGGTGGCCGGCGGCGTGCCCATCGCTGTGTTCGTCACCGATTCGTCCGCCAACAACTTCCCGGCGCTGCCCCTGCGCGACGAGAACCCTTGCGAAGCCCCGGCACAAAGAGCCGGAGAACGGAACCGCCTGAGTCAGCGGATGCGTTCGCCGGTCTGGGCGCAGGAGTAGCCGCCGAGCTTCTCGACGCGTGTTCGGAAGCCCGGGTCCGCGAGCAGTGTCCACAGGGGAGCCAGCAGGTCGTGCGACACGTCCGCGGCGCGCATCACGAGGTCGTAGGGTTCCTGCGCGACAGGCACGAAGTCGAGGCCGAAGGCGCGGGCCGCGGCGAGGATGCCCAGCCCGGTGTCGGCGCGGCCGGCGGAGACCGCGGCGGCGACGGCGAGGTGCGTGTGTTCCTCCCGGGCATAACCGGGGATGACGGCGGGATCGATGCCGCGGCGGCCCAGTTCGTGGTCGAGCAGGGCGCGGGTGCCGGCGCCGCGCTGGCGGTTGACGTAGCGCACGCCGGGACGCGTGAGGTCGTCGATGTCCTTGAGGCCCAGCGGGTTTCCGCGCGCCACGAGAAGGCCTTGGTCGCGGTGGACGAGCCGGATCACCGCGGCGTCCTCGCCGAGCAACCGCTCCACGTAGGGCAGGGTGTACTCGCCGGTGGCCGGGTCGAGCAGGTGTGAACCGGCGAGGTGGCAGAGCCCGTCGCGCAGGGCGACCAGGCCGCCGAGCGAGCCGACGTTGGAGGAAGCGAGCGTCACCAGCGGGTCGTTGGCGCGCAACGCCGAGGCCGCGAGGTCGAGGACGAGGTCGTGCGAGCCGATCGCGACGATGGTGCGGTCGATCTCGGCGAGCCCGCGCAGCAGTTCCACCCGGACCTCGGTGCCGGCGTGGTGTCCTTCGATACCGGCCGGGACGACGAGCAGCCCGTCCGCGCGGACGAGCGAGGTGAGCACACCGGCGCCGCGCGGGAGCGGGGTTGCGACGACGTGGTCGCGCACGCGGCCCAGGCGCACGCGCACCCAGTCGTCCATCCCGACCACCGATGGCAGTTTCCGGGCGAGCCGCGCGGTCGTCGAGGGCCGCTCGCGCGGTGCGGCGCCTTCGAGCTCGGCCAGCAGGGGCGCAGCGAAGATTTCGAAGGTGAGAGCCGCGGAGACGGGATAGCCGGGAACACCGAGAATCGGCGTGCCCTTCTCGCCCGTCACCGTCCCGAGCACCACGGGATGCCCGGGCCGCACCGCGACTCCGTGCACGGCAACGGTTCCGGCCTCGGCGACCACGCGGGCGGTGTAGTCGTCGCGGCCCGCGCTGGATCCCGCGATGAGCATGACCAGGTCGGCTTCGCGCGCGGCCGTGCGCACGGCGGCGGTGATGGCGGCCGGGTCGTCGGCGACGATGGCGGTGACCCGCGCGTCGCAGCCGGCCTCGCGGGCCTGCGCGGCCAGCATGACCGAGTTGGTGTCGGCGATCTCACCCGGCCGCAGCTCGGTCCCGATCGGCCGGATCTCGTCGCCGGTCGGGATGACCACCACGATCGGCGCCCGCCGCACCGACAGCACCGTCACGCCCGCGGCGGCACTGGCGGCGACGTCGACCGGGCGCAGCCGGTGACCCTCCGGCAACAGCAGCTCGGCGGCGCTGATGTCCTCGCCGATGGAGCGCACGTGCTGGTACGGCGGGACCGCCGTGCGCAGTTCGGCACCGTCGCGCGTGTGATGGACGTGCTCGCGCATGACCACCGCGTCGTACCCGGGCGGCAGCGGGTCGCCGGTGTCGACGACCTCGAAGTCCGTCACGACCACCGGCGTCGTCTCCGACGCCCCGACGGTGTCGGCCGCCCGCACGGCGATGCCGTCCATCCCGGCCGAGTCGAACGCCGGCGAGGACCGTTGCGCCCACACCGGTTCCGCGGTGACCCGGCCGACCGCGGCACCGACGGGGACCCGGATCGCCTCGACCCGGGCCGGGCACCCCGCGGCGGCCCGCGCCTCCCGCCAGGCGTCGTGGGCCTGGGCGGCGGGGACGTCGGAGATGAACGGGCTGTTCATGCGTACAGCGTGACATCGACGTCCAGGCCGCCGTCCAGCCCGGTCGCCGGCTCCGGAATGACCACGTACCCGTCCGCCCGGGTCAGCACCGACAGCAGGGCCGACGGCCCGAACAGCGGCTCGGCGACGCCGTCACGCACGCGCACCTGCACCACGTCGAGCCGCCCGGCGGCCGAGGCCAGATCTCGCGACAGCCGCGCCCGCGTCGACGGCCGGGCGGGCGGGGTCTCGCAGCCGCTGAGCCGCCACAGCAGGGGAATCCCGATCTGCCCGAACACCACCAGCGCGGACAGCGGGTTGCCCGGCAGGCCGATCACCGGAACCCCGGCGCACTCGGCCAGCAGCGTGGGCTTCCCCGGCTTGATCGCCAGCCCGTGACACCACACCTCGCCGACCGCGGCGACGGCGCCCGCCGTCTCGTCCCGGGCCCCGACCGACGACCCGGCCGACACGACCACCAGGTCCGCCCCGGGCAGGACCGAGGTCAGCTTGTCCTTCAACGCTCCGGGTTCGTCCGACACGATGCCGCCGAGCACGGGTTCACCACCGGCGTCGAGCACCAAGCCGGCCAACGCGGACGCCGTGGCATCACGCACCTGGCCCGCGCTCAGCGACGAGGTCTCCGGCGGAACCACTTCGTCACCCGTGGAGATGATCACGACCCGCGGCCGTGCGTGCACCGACACGGCCACCACGCCGGCGGCGGCCAGCAGGCCCAGATCCGGGGCACGCAACGGCCGGCCACCCGGGACGAGCGACCCGCCGGCGGCCACGTCGTCGTCGGCACGCACGAGCCCGCCGCCCGGCGCGACCGGCCGCGTGACCTCGATCGTGCCCGGCATGGTTTCGGCGGTGAACTCGACCATCACCACCGCGTCCGCCCCCTCGGGCAGCACCCCGCCGGTCGGCATCGCCACGCAGCCGCCCGGGCGCACGGACACCGTGGGCGCCGCACCCATCCGCACCGCGCCGAGCAGGTCGAGGTAGGACGGCAGGCCGTCGGAGGCGCCATAGGTGTCCGCCGCCCGGACCGCAAATCCGTCCACTGTGGACTTGACGAAGCCGGGCAAGGCGTGCGGCGACGGGATGTTCCCGGCCGGCACCCGGTGCAGTGCCGCCGGCAACGCGACCGTCTCGACCGCGGTGCGATGCGAAGGGCGGAACCCCGCGAGGGCCTCGGCGACGGTGCGGGTGGTGAAGAACTCGCGTCCGCTCACCGATCCGGCTGGTCCTTCGCGCCCTCAGGCTTCGGGTGTGGACGGGCCGCGGCGGCGCCCTTGGCCAAGCCCAGCACGGAGACCACGGGCCCGAGCGCGACCTGGCCGAGCCCGCAGATCGAGGTCTTGCGCATGGCCTCTTCCAGCTGCAGGACCTTCCCTCGCCCGGCGTCGTCCAGCTCGGCGCCCGAATCGAGCACGCCGCGCAGCAGCGTGTGCGCCTTGGTGGACCCGACTCGGCAGGGCACGCACTTGCCGCACGACTCGTTGCGGAAGAACCGCAGCACGTTCGTCGACGCGGCCAGCAGGTCGGTGCCCTCCGCCAGCACCACCAGCGCGCCGGAGCCGAGCATCGTCCCGGCTTCGGCCAGCGACGCGAAGTCCAGCCGCAGGTCGAGCCGGTCGGGACCGATGAAGTTGGACGACGCCCCACCCGGTTGCACCGCGCCCACGGCCGCGCCGTCGAGCACACCACCGGCGGTGTCGATCAGCTCCCGAACTGTGGTGCCCATCGGCACGCAGTAGACGCCCGGGGTGGTCACGTGCCCGGAAACGGCGAAGAACTTCCAGCCCGTCGACTCGCCGATGCCCTGCGCCTGCCACCAGTCCGCGCCCCGCTGCAGAATCACCGGCACGTCGGCGAAGGTCTCCACCGAGTTGATCAGCGTCGGGCGGCCGTGCAGGCCGTAGTTGCCCGGGAACGGGGGCTTGTTGCGGGGCTCGCCGCGGTGGCCCTCCATGCACTCGAGCAGCGCCGTCTCCTCGCCGAGGATGTAGCCGCCCGGGGAAACGAAGATGTCGAGGTCCAGCCGGCGCCCGCTGCCGCAGGCGTCCGGCCCGATCACTCCGGCCTCGCGCAGCGCATCGATCTCCTCGCGCAGCACGTGTTCCTCGGGGCCGTACTCGTGCCGGATGAACACCCAGCCCTGCTCGGCGCCGACCACCGCCATGCCCAGCAGCAGCCCTTCCAGCACCAGGTGCGGCTGCTCGGCGAGGATCTGCCGGTCCTTGAAGGTGCCCGGCTCGGACTCGTCGGCGTTGCAGATCGCGTACTTCACGGTGCCCGGCTGCGCGCCCGCGACCAGGCTCCACTTCTGCCCGGTCGGGAACCCGGCACCGCCCATGCCGCGCAGCCCGGAGTCTTTCAGCGTCGCCACCACGGACTCGGCACTGATCTCACCGGCCAGCAACGCGCGCAACGAGCGATAGCGGTCGCCCACACCGGAGCCGCCCGGGTACGGGTCGTTCGGCCACGGTTCCTCGCGCCGCGCCGCCGACGCGTGCCCGACGCCCCCAACCCGCGCGGCGGTGACCAAAGTGTCCACTTCGGACACCGGTGCCGGGTGCTCGTTCACCGCGACCGCGGGCGCGGCGTCGCAGCGGCCCAGGCACGAGACCTCGACCAGCTCGACGTCGGTGTCTTCGCCGTACTGCCGCTTGATCTCCGCGATCCGGTCCTCGCCCGAGCGCAGCCAGCACGACAGGTCGTGACAGACGCTGATCTGCACCTTTTTCGGCGGCGTGGTGCGGAAGTGCGGGTAGAACGAGATCAAGCCCTCGATCTCGTAAAGGGGCCGGCGCACATCGCGCGCCAGCTCCTCCAGCTCCTCGCGCGGCAGCCAGCCCAGCCGGGCCTGGATCGCGTTCAGCGCCGGGATCAGCGACGGGCCGGGGAACTTGCCCGCCCGCGCCTCGACACCGGGTACCCGCTCGGGAATCAAGGTCATTCCGCGACTCCCGCCGCCGTGACGGATTCCGTGTGCGCCGCGCCCAGTGCCTCGACCTGGATCGCGCAGAACTTGAACTCGGGGATCTTGCCGTACGGGTCGATCTCGTCGATGGTCAGCAGGTTCGCCGCCGCCTCCCGGAAGTGGAACGGGATGAAGCAGTTCCCGAGCTGTTCGCGGTGCGAGATCCGCACCTGCAGCTCGATCACCCCGCGCCGCGACCGCACACGGGCCCGTTCGCCGTGGGCCAGGCCGCGGTCGGCGGCGTCCTTCGGGTGCATGTACACCTCCGGAATCGGGGCGATCGAGTCCAGCGCGAACGAGCGCCGGGTCATCGACCCGGTGTGCCAGTGCTCCAGCAGCCGGCCGGTGTTGAGCACCAGCGGGTACTCCGCGTCCGGGAGTTCCTTGGCGGGCAGCCAGTGCGCGGCGACGAGGTGGGCCAGGCCGTCGTCGGTGTTGAACCGCTCGTCGAACAGCACCACGGTGCCGTCGGTGTGCTCCGGGTCGGCGTTAGGGTAGAGCTTGCCGGACAGGCCGAGGTTTTCGTGGCGCAGGTTCTTGTACGACGGCATCAGCGCGACCATCTCGTCGAAGATTTCGCTGGGCGCCGAATAGTTCCAGTCCAGGCCGATCCGCCGGGCGATGTCCTGCACGATCTCCCAGTCGACCCTCGCCTGCCCGGGCGGGTCCATGACCTTGCGGCCCAGCTGCACCCGCCGGTCGGTGTTGGTGTAGCTGCCGTCCTTCTCCAGGTAGGACGACGCGGGCAGGATCACGTCGGCGAACTCGGCGGTCTCGGTGAGGAAGATGTCCTGCACGACCAGGAAGTCCAGCGCGGCCAAGGCTTTGCGGACCTTGTTGATGTTCGGGTCGGACAGGAACGGGTTCTCCCCGAGCATGTACATCCCGCGCACGCCACCGGGTTTGAGCACGGAACCGATGATCTCGGTGACGGTCAGCCCGCGCTTCGGATCCAGCGCCGTGCCCCACGCCTGCTCGAACCGCTTCCGGGTGCCGTCGAGGTCCACGCCCTGGTAGTCCGGGTAGAACATCGGGATCAGGCCCGCGTCGGAGGCGCCCTGAACGTTGTTCTGGCCGCGCAACGGGTGCAGCCCGGCGCCGGGCCGCCCGACGTTGCCGGTGATCGAGCACAGCGCGATCAGGCAACGGGCGTTGTCGGTGCCGGTGGTGTGCTGGGAAATGCCCATGCCCCAGTAGATGACGCCCGCGCCCGCCTCGCCCCACTCGCGGGCGACCTCGCGGATCAGGTCCGCGTCCACGCCGGTGATCTGCGCGGCGCGCTCCGGCGGGTACTCGGCGACCGTGCGCGCGAGCTCGTCGTAGCCGGACACCCGCTCGGCGATGAACTCGCGGTCGATCAGGCCGAGGCGGATCACCTCGTACATGATCGAGTTGTAGAACGCGACGTCGGTGCCGGGCTTGACCTGGCAGTAGTAGTCGGCGTGCTCGGCCACCGTGCTGGCGCGCGGGTCCACGTACACGATCTTGGTGCCGCGGCGGCGGGCCTGCTTGAAGAACGAGCTGGCGACCGGGTGGTTCGCCGTCGGGTTGGACCCGGTGATGATCACGATGTCCGCGTTGGCCACGTCGCCGTAGGTTGTGGACACCGCGCCCGAGCCGACGCCCTCGAACAGCGCCGCGACCGACGACGCGTGACACAGCCGCGTGCAGTGGTCGACGTTGTTCGTGCCGAACCCGGCCCGGATCAGCTTCTGGAAGAGGTAGGCCTCCTCGTTGGAGCACTTCGCCGAGCCGAACCCGGCGATCGCGCCCGGCCCGCCGGTCGCGTGGATCTCCTTCAGCCGCCGCGCGATCAGGTCGAGCGCCTCGTCCCAGGTCGCCTCGCGGAAGTGCGGCATGACCTCGTCGTAGTCGACGAGCCCGCCCGGCTTGCGCCGGCCGTCGCGACCGCGCTTCTGGCTCCGGCCGCCACCACTGCGGTTTCCACCGCCGCCGCCGCGCCCGCGGTCGTTCTCGGCGTCGCCCCGCACGTCCGCGGACAGCGGGCCCTTCGGGTACGACGAGTCGATGCGGATGAGCGGTGTGGTGAGCCGCTGTGGTGAGGCGGCGTAGTCCCAGCCGTAGCGGCCCTTCACGCACAGCCGGCTCTTCGATCCTGGCTGGTCCCGGCCTTCGGCGAAAGAGATCGCCTCACGGTCGCGGTCGACGTAGTAGGTCAGCGCGCAGCCGACCCCGCAGTAGGGGCAGACGCTGTCGACGGCGTCGAGCTGCTCGCGGGGCTGGATCGGGATGAGGTTGATCGCCTTGTTGGTCAGCGCACCGGTCGGGCAGGCCTGGACGCACTCACCGCAGGTGACGCACGAGCTGGAGCCCATGGGGTCGTCGAGGTCGAAGGCGATCTTCGTCGAGTAGCCCTTGCCGGAGCGGCCGATCACGTCGTTGCCCTGGATGTCGTCGCAGGCCCGCACGCACCGGTCGCAGAGGATGCAGGCGTCGTGGTCGACGCTGATGACCGGGTTGGACAGGTCCGTGCCGCGCCCGGATCCGCAGGGCAGGTCGGTGGTTTCCTTGGCGACGTCGAAGCGGTCGGCCAGCTCCAGCAACAGGTTGTCCCCGGTCGTGGTCTGTTTGGGGTCCTCGGCGCGATCCGGCTGGTCCGACAGCAGCAGCTCGGTCAGCGTCGCGCGGTTGCGTTCGAGCTCGGGCGTGCTGGTCTTGACTTCCATGCCGTCCTCGCACGGGCGCACGCACGCGGCGGCGAAGACGCGGCCACCGGTGTCGACCACACACATCCGGCAGACGCCGACGGGGTCGTAGCGTTCGTTGTGGCACAGCACGGGAATGTCCACGCCGGCCTGCTGCGCCGCGTTGTAGATGGTGGTTCCTTCGGGCACCGTCACGGAGTGGCCGTCGATCGTCGTGGTCACCGTGCGCACCGCCGTGGCGGGCTCGTCGACTGTCGTCATCACTGACCTCCGTCGCAGGCGAGCGGATGCTGCATACAACATACCCTCGTTAGTCAGGCGTCGAGGAGAAGATCGGGAAAGTCGCTCGCGCGCACCCGTCCTTCCTCATCGAGCCCACGGGCAACGTAATAACTGTCGACCATGGCCTGCAACCGCTGAGCGGTCAACGTCGCGGAGCGGCCGGAAGGCAGTTCCAGCGGCGTTTCCAGCAGGCGGGGCGGCAGGGTGTCGTCCTTCGCGGTTGCCCCTTCGCGCTGGTTGAACGCCCGTTTCGCGCGCACGATCCGCGCGGCCGTGGTACGCAACTCGGCTGAGTCCACCGGCCACCCCGTGACCAGGGACAACAGCGTGGCCCACTCGCTGAACGGGTCCTCGAACACCCCGCGCAGGAACTTGCACAGGATCATCGAGTCCATCACCGCGGCCCGGTCCTCCGTGCCGATCGCCGCGCCGACGTGGGCCGCGCCGCCGCGGAACCGGTTCACCTCGCCCGAAAGGTCGGCTTCGTAGGCGCCGGACCGGTTGTGGTCGGCGCCGCGCGCGTTCACCGCCAGGCCCAGCGCCATCGACTGCAGGCTGCGGGGCTCGTAACCCGGCAGCTCCAGGCCCTTCACCTGCGGTGCGAAGCCGATCGAGTCGTGCCCGACGATCCCGGACGCGCGCCGGGATCCCTGGGCCAGAAGCTCGCCCAGCCCTTCCTCACGGGTACCGATCGCGTCGAGTGCCCGCAGCAGGGCGGCGCCGTCGCCGAACTTCAGCCACGGTTCGTCGATCAGGCCGCGCTCGACGCATTCCATGGCCCACGCGATGGTGCCGCCGGCCGAGATCGTGTCCAGGCCCAGCTCGTCGCACTTCGCGCTGGCGGCGAACACGTCGTCGGGATCGGAGACCCCGCACAGCGGGCCGAGGGCGAACACGTTCTCGTACTCCATCCGCTGGCTGCCGCCGCCCTTGCGGGAGTAGATGTGCTCGCACCCGATCGAGCAGGACGCGCAGCTGTTGCGGGCCACCCCGCGCAGCTCGTGCAGCTCCTCGGCGGCCAGCCTCGGCGCACCGTCGAACGTGGCCGAGGTGAAGTTGCGGGTCGGCAGCGTGCTGACCGCGTTGAACGCCAGCAGGTTCGCCAGCGTGCCCAGTTCCCGGTACTTCGCCGTCGCGGGGCCGAAACTGCGCCGCCGCAGATCCTTCGCCGCGGCCAGCACCCCGGCCTGGTCCGCCACCGCCACCTTGGTCGCCGACCGCACGAGGACCGCCTTGATGTTCTTGGCCCCCAGCACCGCGCCGAGCCCTCCTCGTCCGGCATGGCGGCCGTCGTGGCTGATCGTCGCGTAGCGGACCTGACGCTCCCCGGCCGGCCCGATCGCCGCCGTGCGCCAGCCGCGCCCGAACCGCTGCCGGGCCCGCGTTTCGGCGTCGGCCGCGGACAACCCGGCCAGCTCCGGCGCCGGTTCGAGCCGCGCACCGGCACCGTCGACGAGCAGCACCGACAACCGCGCCGCGCGGCCCCGGATGACAATTGCGTCGTGCCCGGTCAGCTTCCCGGCGATCGCGAACTGGCTCGACGCCAGCGCGTCGGTCAACAAGCCGGTCAAGGGGGACTTGGCGACCACGGCGAACTTCGCGCTGGTGGTGAGCGGCGTGCCCACGAGAGACGAGAACACGAACGCCAACGGCGCTTCCGGCGCCAGCGGATCCACCCGCGGCGGCGCGAACCGGTGCAGCAGCCACGTACCCAGCCCGACACCGCCGAGGTACGCGCGCAGCACCCGCTCGTCCAGCTCGCACGTCTCGCCGGTCGCCGTGTCGTCGCCGACGTTGACGACCAGTGCCCGTCCGAAAAAGCCTCCCGGCGCCATGCTTTGACTGTAGGCCCGTTCGAGCGGTTGTGGCGCGGTCAGCCGCCGGCGTCCGCCGACAGGAACGCCACCGAATCGCCCGTCACGAGTGGCATCCACGGATCCCGCGTGACCTGCTCCCCGTTCACCGCGGCGACCACGTGCCGGTCCAGCGCCAGCCCGGCCAGCTCGGCCGCCGCACCCAGCGTCGCCGCCCGGCCCGTGCGCGGCCGATGCCCGTCCCTGCCCGCCAGCGCCCCGAACCGCTCGACCGTCACCTCCGGCGCCGGGCGACCGCGCACCTCGGCGTAGTCCTCCGGCGTGTTCACGTTGACCGCCGACTCCAGCTCCGGATCGAGCCGCGCCAAGTTGCGGTCGTCGAGCAGCTGCGTGTCGTCGAGCTGGATGACGTCGCAGTGCTTGAGCAACATCCCCGGCCGCAGGTTCCCCTCTCCGATCAGCCCGGTGATCAGCCCGGCCAGCGACGTCCGGTACCCGGCAGCCAGCGGCTGCCGGAATCCCCGAGCGAACGGCATGACCATGTCCGCGCCCGTCTCCGCCAGCCCGCGCAGCACCCGCCGCACCCACGCGGGATGCAGCAACGGCAGGTCCGTCGAGCACACGAACGCGACCTCGGCCCGCTCCGCCACCGCTGCCAGCCCCGCCGCCACACCCTGCATCGGCCCGAGGCCCTCGACCGGATCCTCGACCACCGCGACCCCGGCCGGCAGACCGGGCAGCTCCTGCCCGGCCGCCGCGACGACCACCACCGGGCCGTCGATCGCCCGGCCCAGCACCGCGCACGTCCGGTACAGCAATGTCGAGCCGTGCCACTCCAAGCCCGCCTTGGGCCGACCCATCCGGGATGAACGCCCTCCCGCCAGGACCACACCCGCCTCGCTCTGCATCTGACGGAGGATAGCCGCGAGTCACGGACAGTGGCGAGTAAACAACGGCCCGGCTGCGAGCGCGGCTCACGCCGGCTGTCGAGTCACGAGTCGCCCAGGCGGGCCGACCTCGGCTGCCGCACACGGTGAGCATCACGGCGGTCCAGCGCTCCCGCCGCCACCGGCCGTCGCGAGCGGGTGCCGGTTTCCACGATCCGCCGCCGGCGCACCACGGCGACGTCATGGGCGATCTGGCCGACGACGGCGCGGCCGTGGGAGATGAAACCGGACGCGACACCGGTGCCGGTTTGGAGTCGAGCGCCACCTTCGTGAGCAGCGCTTCGGGCGTCACCGGTTCCTCCACTGTGGATAGTGGGGGCGGTGTCCTCGTCAAGGCCCCGGCATGACCGGCCATGTTAGATCCCTCCCGGCCGACGCGCCCGAGTAAGCCGTCGGCACTCGGCAGGCGGGTCACCAGGTATTCGCCACCGCTTCCGCAGTGTATGGGTGCCGATCGGAAACTCACCCGAGCAGGTGCCCATCCGGAAGCCGCGCGGGGCCGAATGACCGGTATGGCCACCACCGAAGCCCCCGCCGCGCCGAGCACCGCGCCCCCACGGAGGGGCGGCGTCTTGTGGCGGCGGTTTTCTCGGGGTTGCAGGCGCCGCCGCGGCCGGTCTGAGGTGGAGCGAGCCTGGCGGGCGGGCTTTCCGGTCGGCGGGTGCAGTTCCGTCGTCAGACTGAAGCGTCGAAGAGCGATTTGCCGAGGGTATTCGCCACGGGACCGGTCGGCGCCGGGAAATACGAAGTAGTAGGGGCCTCGAAGGGTGTTCCAGGTCTGCGCCGCCGACGCTCGACGAGCCTGAGTCGCGTTGCAGGAAATGGTCAAGACTGCGCCGCGAGCAAGCGCTTTCTCCAGGGGTTCGAGCACGCCGCTCGCCTCCGAGGCGCCGGTTCCGTCTCTGTCCACATCGAACGGACGGGAGAAGCCGGCGGGCGTCAGCGCACGCATGTTGGTGTACCCCGCGGTCAACGTCGGCGTGATGCTGGAATCACGCAACCGGCGAGGACGACGTCGGCGGCACACGAGGCGACGAGCCTGGCCCCGCGGCGATGGCGTCGGTGGCGGCCGCGCAGGCGGTGGAGATGGTGCTCGCGCTGTAGCGCACGCTCGGCGCCGCGGCACCCGCGTGGGGGATCACCATCGGCACGAGGTGAGGGGAAATCTTGCGGTCGCCCAGCCGGGCCAGGACCTCGGCCGGCGTCTCCAGCGTGGTCAACCCGGCGGTGGCCGTGCCGAGGACGACGGCCGCGTGGTCGGGATCGGCGCCGGCCGGGCCCGGCACGGAATCCTCGAGCAGCCCTGCGGCGGCCAGGGCTTCGTCGGCGGCCGCGACGGCCATCTGCGTCGTGATGTCGGTCGTGCGCGCCACTGTGGACAGCCACGACCGCGGGTCGAACCCCGTCAGGCGCCGGATGGCCTGCTGGGCCTCGGCGCCGAGGGGGCGTTTCCCCAGGCGTGGTCACGACAGCGATGGCAACCGGGCGCTCCGAATGCCCTTCACGCCACGTTTTCCCGCGGGGCAACCGGAGGTCATCGCCGAACCCGTCGAAGCCGTTTCAGGGCACCGGCGTGACAGTCACCTCAAGGCCGGGATGATCTCCTTCGCGATCACGTCCGCGTGCCGGGCCTGGTCGTACAGCGGGGTGAACAGGATGAGCTCGGCGCCGGCGTCGATGACCTCGCGGACGGCGCGGACGCAGTCGTCCGGGGTGCCGGCGATCGCGGCGGCTTCGATGGCGGGCGGGAGGCCGCCGTAGAGCCCGGTGAGCTCGGCGTTGACGCGTTCCCGGGCGCGTGCGGCGTCGGCGTCGACCGCGAGGTAGACGCGTTTGGCGATCTCGAAGTCCGGGCGATCGCCTTGCGCCCGGACGAACCGCACCTGCTCGGCGAAGTCGGCAGTCGGGGTCGAGCCCGCGCCGAAGAACCCCGTGCCCAGGTCGAGGGCGCGCCTCAGCGCCTTCGGCCCGCTGCCGCCAAACCACAGCGGCGGGTGCGGCTTCTGGAACGAGCGCGGTGTGATCGTCGCGCCGGACAGCTGCCAGAACTCGCCGTCGTGGTCGACGCTGTCCTGTGTCCACAGCTGTTTGAGGAGCTCGACGCCTTCGGTGAACCGGGCCAGGTAGCGCTCGGGCCGCATGCCGAACGCCGGGAACGGCCGGTTCTTGCCGCCGGAGCCGACGCCGACCTCGAGCCGGCCCCGCGACAGCTGGTCGAGGCTGCTGGTGCTCTTCGCCAGCTGCGCGGGGATGTGCAGCGTGGACACGAACACCGTGCAGCCCAGCCGGAGGGTGTCGGTGCACGCGGCGGCGAAGGTCATCGCCTCCATCGGGCTCAGCTGCGGGCGCCTGCCGAACACGGCCTCCTGCGTCCACGCGCTGTGGAAGCCCGCCTCCTGCGCGTGCACCAGGTAGTCCCGGAACGCACCGGGATCGAACGAGCCGTCGGAGTAGTACTGCGGAATCGCGATCGCGTACCTCATGATCACCGATCCTACGGCCACCGAGCGCCTCAGGTGCCCGAACGCAGCGTCTCCACCGGTTCCATGCGCGCGGCCCGCATCGCCGGGTACAGTCCGGCGAGCAGCCCGACCAACGCGCCCGTCGCCGGCGCGCCCGCGGCGAGGGACAGGTCCGGCACCGGGGTCCAGCCGTTCACCGCGGAGACGACCACCGTGGCGATGATCCCCGCGCTGCTGCCGAGCAGGCCGCCGAACAGCCCACGGTCACCGATTCCACGAGGAACTGCGCCGCGATGTGCCGGCGGCGCGCGAGGGGCGGAGCCCGATCTCGCCAACGCGTTCCAGCAAGCTCACCAGGGTGACATTGGCGATGCCGATCGCGCCGACCACCAGCGAGACCGGCCCGAGCACCACGAACAGCCCGTTGATGTCGTGCTCGACGCCGCCGCGCAGGCTCGCCGGGTCCGGCGACGCCAGGACCTGCAGCGAGTCGTGCCCGCTGGCGCTCAACGCGATCGGCGCCTGGCGGGCGATCAGGCTCGCCGCGCCGAGGTCCGTGCGGATGAGGACCTTCGTCGGCGCGCCGGCCGCCAGCCGGTCGGCCGTCGTGGTGTGCGGGAGCACGACGGAGGTGTCCAGCGCGCGGTCCAGGTCCAGGCCGACGTCGCCGAGGATGCCGATCACGGTGAACGCGCGGTCGTCGACGAACGCCGCGGGCTGGTCGTCCACCCGCGTGATGCACCAGACGACCTGTCCGCGAAGTACGGCGAGCACGTGCGGCTCAGTTCCAGTACACCTGGCGCCCGGGCCTCGGCACCGACCGCGCCGGCAACCTCCTCTACGTCGGCGGCACCGGCCTCACCCTGCGCACTCTCGCCGACGCCATGGTCCAAGCCTGCATCCGGCAGGCAGGGAGCTCGACATCCACTCCCCGATGGTCATCTTCACCTGCGACCGCCCCGACGCGCCGGACAAGCTCCTGCCGACGATGCCCGGCAACCTCACCCGCTACCCGCAGGCCGGCCAGCGTGACTTCTTCGCCGCGTCGCTCCGGTTCCGGCCGCCGACGGCACCGTGAACTACGACACCAGTGTAGATTCAGGCCATGCGCAGGGGACCTGGTGAGCTCGAAGCCGAGGTGCTGGCCGTGCTCTGGCAGCACGGGGCGGCGTCCGCGGCGGACGTGCGGCAACGGCTCGGCGACGACACGCTCGCCTACACCACCGTGGTGACGATCCTGTCCCGGCTCTACGACAAGGACGTCGTCACGCGGGAGAAGCGGGGCCGCATGTTCGTCTACAGCCCGGCGGAAGACGCCCCGGGACTGGCGGCGCGGCGGATGCGCGCGGTGCTCGACGGAGAGGCCAACCGCGAGAGCGTGCTGGCCCGGTTCGTGTCGAACCTGTCGGCCGACGACGAGCAGGCGCTGCTCAACCTCCTTCAGCACGACCGAAAAGGCGAGTGAGACCGTGGGCGCCGGCCTGCTCGTTCCGCTCGTCCTCCCGGTGGCGTCGTGGCCGGTGGCCCGCTGGCTCGCGCCGCGGTTGTCCCCGCGGGGCGCGACGCGGCTGCTGACGTTCCTGGCGCTGGTGTTCGCGGCGGGCAGCGTCGGGGCTTTGGCCGTGGGCGCGCTCGCCGGGCTGTCGCTGGTGCCCGTCGTCGCCGAGCTGGGTGACTTCACTCCCGCGACGTTCACCGCCGACGTGCCGATCCCGGTGGCGATCGTCTGCTGCGCATTGCTGATCGCCGCGGCGCTCGCGGCCGCGCACGCGTGCCAACTCCACTGGCGTTGGTACCGGCGGGTGCACGCGGAGCTGGACGAGCATTCCCGCGAAGGCGGCGTAGTGGTCCTGCCGGGAGCGGAGCCCGTGGCGTTCGCCATCGCCGGGCGCGGCGGCCGCATCGCCGTGTCCACCGGGATGCTCGCCGCGCTCGAACCCGGCGAGCGGGCCGCTCTCCTGCAGCACGAGCGGGCGCACCTGCGGTTGCGTCATCCGAGTTATGCCGCGGCCGGCGTTCTCGCCACGGCGGTGAACCCGCTCGTTCGCCCGCTGACGGCGGCGGCCCGGTTCGCGATGGAACGCTGGGCCGACGAAGCCGCCGCGTCCGGCGTCGGCGACCGGCGCGTGGTCGCGACGGCGGTGGCCAAGGCCGCGCTGGCGGACCGCGGGCACGGCTCGTACGCGCTCGCCGCGGGCGGCGGCCCGGTGCCGCAGCGGGTGCGCGCGCTGCTCGACGCCCCCGCGTCACCGCCGCGCCTGCGCGTGGTGCTGACCTGGCTGGCCGTCGCCGTGGTGCTCGGCTGTTGCGGCTGGTCCGCCGGCGCCGGCGCGCACGCCGCGATCGCGCTGCACGCCGACATCGAGGCCGCCCAGCTGGCCTCGTGCGTTTCCGGCTCCGTGGTCGCACCGCGGCCCCACCGCGAGGCCGCGATCCGCGCGGCCGGCCGGGACCGCCGGGAGTGCGCCGAGCGCTGAGCGCCACGAACCGACGGTCGAGGAAGCGACGTCGGAGTCGTGCAACAGGATCGTGCCACCGGGGCGAAGTCCCGTGTGGACTGTCGCGGCCACCGACGCCGGGGTCGCACGGGCGGGCCCAGTCGAACCCCCAGGTCGTCCACAGCACGGGCCGCAGGTCCAGCTTCCGCGCGGTGACCAGGGAGCTCGTCGAAACACCTCCATAGGGCGCGGCCGGGCGCCGGTGAGTCGGTGATCAGCTCGGCCGTGCGCGCGAGGTCGTCGTGAAGTCCTGAGGGCAACGGCGCAGGAACCAGCGGTGGTCCCAGCCGTGCACTGCGGCCTCGTGCCGGGCGGCGACGATCTCGCGCCCGAGCTCCGGGCAACGGGCGAGCTCACGGCCGAGCACGAAAAACGTCGCCCGCGTCCCCGCTTTCGCCGGCAGCGCGAGGAAACGCGGCGTCGAGCGAGGATACGGCCCGTCGTCTAACGTGAGCGCGACGTGGCCGGGGTCGCCCACTCCCGCCAGCGCGGCGGTGCGCAGGGCCGGCAAGAACAACGCAGCCGGAGCGGCGTGGCCGGCGATGCCGCCCAGAGCAGCCGCGCGGATCACCCGGCCACACCGACCGGCAGGGACGGCAGGGGCTGCAGGGGGGCACGGGGGCACCGGTCAGCGCGGCACGCAACGCCGGGCCGGGCGCGTCCGGGGTCCGGCGTCCGGGGTCCGACCCTCGGCACCCCGCTCTCCTGGTCCAGCACGGCGTTGGCGCGGCCGCGGCCGGGCAGGAAGCGGTAGGTCGGGGCAGCCCGTCGCAAGGGCTTCGGCAGCCGTGAGCCCGCCCGCGGGCTGGATCACGACGTCGCACGCGCGCATCAGGTCGGCCATCGTGTCCACCCACCCGAACGCGTGCCGGAGGCCGGCGCTCCGCGGGCGGTCGCGCAACGCGTCGTTGCGGCCGCAGACGAACACGGGCTCGGCCGAGCCGTCGGCGCGCAGATGGGCCACCGTCCGCTCGACTTCGCCGACGCCCCAGGACCCGCCATGACCAGGGCCAGCGCGCGATCCGCGGGCAGGCCGTGCGCGAACCTTTGCCGCGTCCGCTCTGCCGCGCCGGCGACCGGCCGGAGCGCGGGCGCGACCGGTGGCGGCGCGACCAGCACGCAGCCCGCGCCCCAGTCGCGCCTGCCGTGCCGCCGTCTCGTTGGGTGCCACGGTCAGGTCGGCCCGCGCTCACGCACAGCCGGTGCACCGAGGGATCCGTCAGATACCCCACCAGGCCCGCCGGTTCCGCGCTTTTGACCCCGCGCCGGCCCGGCGCGGGCTCAGGCCGACAGCACGCCCGAGGCCAGCGCGGCCAGCAGCGCGACCCCCACGACGACCCGGTAGATCACGAACGCAGTGAACGTGTGCGCCGCGACGAACTTCAGCAGCCAGGCGATCGAGGCGTAGGCCACGACGAACGACACGACCGTCCCGACCAGGAGCGGCAGCACGTCGAGGCCGCCGCCGAGGGCGTCTTTCAGCTCGTAGAGGCCGGCGCCGGTCAGTGCCGGGATCGACAGGAAGAACGACAACCGCGTGGCGGCGACCCGGTCCAGGCCGCGCAGGAGCCCAGTCGAGATCGTGGCGCCGGAACGGGAGAACCCGGGGAACAGCAGCGCGAGGATCTGCGACGAGCCGACCAGCATCGCGTCGGCGAACGTCGACTCGGCCTCACCGCGTTTGCCAGTCCCGAACCGGTCCGCCGCCCACATGATCGCGCTTCCGGCGATGAGCGAGATCGCGACCACCCACAACGACGCGAGCGGTCCCTTCACCAGCGACTGGAACAACAACCCCGCGACCACGATCGGGATCGTGGCGAGGATGACCCACCACGCGAACTTGTAGTCGTGCTCCCGGCGCGCCTCCGTGTTGACCAGCCCGCGGCCCCACGCCGCCGTGAACCGCACGATGTCGCGGAAGAAATACACCAACACCGCGGCGATGGCACCGACCTGGATCACCGCGGTGAACCCCACCACCGACGGGTCGTCGACCGGAATGCCGAGCAGCCCCTCGGCGATCTTCAGGTGGCCCGTGGAGGACACGGGCAGGAATTCGGTCAGGCCTTCCACGATCCCGAGGATCACGGACTGGCCGAGGTCGATCGCGCTCACTTCACTTTTCCTTTGCCATGCAACGAGAACATCAGGACCCGCCGCCGCGGCTCTGCTTGCTGCTCCGGAGAACTTCGAGCGCCAGCGGGATCAGCGAAACGATCACCACGAGCGCGATGATCGGCAGCAGGTACTGGTCGATCCCCGGGATGCTCGCCCCGAGAAGGTACCCGGCGACCGTGACGCCGACCGACCACAACAGCCCGCCGAGGGCCTGCCACAGCGTGAACGTCCGCGCGGGCACGTCGAGAACGCCCGCGAGCGGATTGAGCACCGTGCGCACGACCGGGATGAACCGGGCGAGGACGATCGCCCTCGCGTGACCGTAACGCGTGAACAGCTCCTCGGCCCTCCTCATCCCGCGATGCAGGTGCGCGTTACCCGTGCGCGCCAAGAGCGCCCGGCCCCCGCGGCGGCCGAGCACGAACCCGGCCTGCGCACCCAGCAGGGCCCCGGCGACCGCGGCCACCAGCACCAGCGGCAGCGACAGGTGGACGGCCGCCGTGGCGCTGGTGGTGCAGAACAGCCCGGCCGTGAACAGCAACGAGTCACCGGGCAGGAAGAACCCGATCAGCAGGCCGGTTTCGGCGAACAGGACGAGGAACACCCCCGCCGTGCCGAGGCTCGAGAGCCACGACGTGGCGCTCAACGGATTCATGCAGCCGACCGCCTTCCCCGGGAGCCCAGATCTTCGACAACGATGTAGTATTTCTACACCACTGTCGTTTCAACGGCGATCAGCCCCCATCCCGGAGTGAGGCTCGGCCTGCGCGCCCGGCTGCGGCCGCTGAGGCGCTCAGTCGAGATGGCTGAGTCCCGGCGGCCACAGCTGCGCCCAGGTGCCATGGGGTTGGCGGCACAGGTAGATCGCCGCGTGGTTCGTGGTTTCTTCGTTCGCGACGCCGCCCGGGGTGGTGATGGGCGCGATCTCGCGAACGTCGGACCAGAAGCGGCGCAGGTAGTCCGGGCCCCGCTCCCCCACGCACAGCACGGAGTCCGGGGTGCCCGCGGGCGGGCCCCACAGGAGGTAACCGTTGTGCGCACTGGAAACCGGCAGACGCAGGCCCGCGTCAGGTCCGAGGAGCGTCAGGGCGCCGGCTTCGCCGTAGTTGCTGGTGAAGACGCTGGAGCCGCGCGGCAGGGTGTCGGCGACGGCTGTGACCTGACGGACGAAATCGGGCCAGCCGTAGGTCTCCACCAGCTGCGGGTTGACCGAGGCGAACACACGTTCCGCGCTCACCGGCAACACGGGCAGTCCGATCAGCACCGCGAACACCCCCGAGAGCGCGATCGCGATCCGCCATCGTCGCGGGGTGGCCGCGTACCGGGTTTCGGCCCACACCCCGCCGGCGGCGAACAGGCCGATCAAGGCCGGCGCCGCGTAGTAGCTCTTGCCGCCGCCCGCGGTGAAGACGACCACGGCGGTCACCGCGACGACGAGCACCCACCGGTGATCACGGTTCCCGGCCAGCCACCGCACCCCGAAGATCCACATGGCGATCAGCGGCGGGCCGGCGAGTACCAGCAGCAGCAGCGGCACGTTCGACAGGGCCCCGAGCGGCCCGCCCTGCTCGGCCGAGAGCACGCCGGCCATGCGGAACTGCGCCCAGCTGTGCTGCGCGTTCCACACCACGTTGGGCGCGACCAGCACCGCGGCCAGCGCACCGGCCAGCCACGGCCCGGGGGCCCGCAGCACAGTGCGCCGGAAGAGGGCCAACCCGACGACAACACCGAGCAGCAGCACCCCGACGGTGTACTTGTTCTCCAGCCCGACCCCGGCCACCGCGCCGGCCACGAGCCACGCGCGGACGGTGCCCGACCGCAGCGCCCTCGCCACCGTGACGAACACCGCGGCCCAGGCCAGCTGGTCCGTCACCGTGGTACCGAACAACATCGAGCCTGCGACGAACACGGGACACGCCGCGATCGCCGCGGCCGTGATGGTCTGGGCACGAGCGCGGCCGCCGAACTCCGCCGCGAGCTTGGCGGCCAGCAGGACGCAGCCCAGCTGCGCGGCGATCGCGAGCACCCGCAGGGGCAGGACACCACCCGGCAGGTCGGCGGCCAGCCGCGCCAGCAACGGCGTCAGCGGCGGCTGGTCGGGGTAGCCCCAGGCGAGGTGCCGGCCGGAGACCACGTAGTAGAACTCGTCGCGGTGCCAGCCGAAGCGGGCCGCCACCGCCAGGTGCACAACTCCGGCCACCACGACCACCGCCAGCACCGGGCGCCACGCCAGCCGCTCGGCTCGGGCGGGCGGCCTGTCGGTTTCGAGCTTTCCCGTGTCATGCATGGCTTCTCGCCTTCCGGTCAGGACGGGGACGGGGCACGAACGCGGCCGGCACGAGGTGGCCGACCGTGGCACGGCAGGCGTGGACGGGCGATTTGTCCCTCGCGGACTTTCCTTTGCCGCGAAGGACATCTCGACCTTCACGTCAGGGCGAGGGACGGGGTACGAACGCGGCCAGCACCAGATGGCGGACCGTGGCCCGGCAGGCGTCGTCGTCGAGGCGGGCGGAGTCGGGGTCGCCGAGGCGGTGCCAGGCGAACCACGCGATGGTCTCGACGATGAAGCGCGCCGCGGCCGGCACGTCGGGGACGGCGCTCAGCGCGCCGGAGCGGATCCGCCGGGTGAGGTAGTCGGCGAGGGTGTCGAGCATGCCGCGGCGCCGTTGCACGAAGTAGTACTGCGCGAGCTCAGGGAGGTCGGCCGCGCATCGTTCGACGAGCGCGAGCAGGGGACGGTTGCGTTCGATGAAGCCGTAGAGCTCGTCGACGATCCCGCCGAGCTCGTCGGCAACGGGTCGCTGCCGCCGGCCGGCGGACGCGGCCAGCGCGGGCAGGCCGCTGCCGTCAGTGGCCCAGCCGTCGATCAGCGCGACGATCTCCTCCGGCGTCGGCGTGGGCACCGGGGTGGCCAGCGTGTCCAGCGCGTCCGGTCGGATCAGGCGCAGCAAAGCCAGGTACAGCAACGCTTCCTTGCTCTTGGCGTAGTTGTAGACCGCGCCGTGGCTCAGCCCGAGGGCCGCGGACACGTCGGACACCCCGGCCGCCTGGTAGCCCTTGGCCATGAACACCCGGGCCGCCGCCTCGGCGATCTCCCCCACCGGCCGCGCCGGCACTCTCCCTCGCACGGGCCCAGTATTAATTGACTGACCGAGTCAGTCAATAGTCGGCGCATTACAATGGTACGAGAACGGAGGGAGCCGTCACGTGACGACGAAAAGCCCGGTGGCGCTGGTGACCGGCGCGGCCGGGGGCATCGGCGGCGCCGTGTGCCGCGCATTGGCCGGGCAGGGGCACCGCGTCGTGGTGCACGATTTCGGCAAACCCGAGGCGGGCGACGCGCTCGTCGCGGAGCTTCCGGACGCCGTGTACGTGGACGGCGACATCTCCGACCCCGGGGTGGCTCCGGAGCTGGTGGCCGCGGCCGTCGAGCGGTGGGGCCGGCTCGACGTGGTCGTGAACAACGCCGGCATCGCGCGGCAGATCCCGCACCGGGACCTCGACGCCGTGCCGGACGAATGGTGGGACCAGGTCCTCGGCGTCAACCTGCTCGGTCCCTGGCACCTCTCGCGCGCCGCCGCGCCCGCGTTGCGAGCCACCCGCGGCACGATCGTCAACGTGGCGTCGGTGGCCGGGCTCACCGTGAGCGGCAGCTCGATCCCGTACGCGGTCAGCAAAGCCGGCCTGATCCACCTGACCAAGCTGCTCGCGGTCGCGCTGGCGCCCGAGATCCGCGTCAACGCGATCGCCCCCGGCTACATCGACACCCCGCTCACCCACGACTGGACGGACCTGCGCGACACCGTCGGCGAGCGGGCGCCGCTGGGCCGGCTGGGCGCGCCCGAAGACGCGGCGGCCGCCGTGCTGAGCCTGCTGAACAGCCCGTACACGACCGGCGCCGTACTGACCGTCGACGGTGGCCTGAACCTGGCCTGACGGCTCAGCCGAGCCAGGTGATCAGCTCGTCCAGCGGCAGCTTCCGGCGCTTTCCAGCACTGCCGCTCGGCGGCGCGTCGGGGTCTTCGGCCGAGTAACCCGAGCGTGAGAACACCCGTCAGCGCCACGTCTTCGGCGAACCCGGTGAGCGCGTGGACGGCCTCGAACTGGGAGCGCTCACCGGGGCCGAAGAACCCCGTCGCGAGACCCTCATCGGTGGCGGCGAGCTGCAGCAGGGACAGCAGCGCGCCGCTGTCGAACCACCAGTACGGAACGGTCCACTCGCCTTCCGCACCTTCCTCGTCGGTTTTGTCGGATTCCTGGTAGCGCTCGTGGTACGACGCCTCGCGGATCCCGACGGCGATGAGCACGGGCGCCTCCGAGATCCACGCCGGAAGGCCGAGGTCGAGATACGGCTGCTCGGCGATCTCGGCAATGCGGGCGCGGACGTCGGGCGCGGTGATCACCGCGAGCCGGTGCCCCTGGCTGAAACCGGCACTCGGCGCGCGGCGAACCACCCGCACCACGCGGCGCTGGACGTCTTCGGGTACGGGGTCGGGCCGGTAGGCCCGGACCATCCGCCGGTGGCGCAGAACCTCGGAGAACTCCATGTGATCAGCATGGCGCAAGATCCACCGTGCCCGCTGGGGTTTCGCGAACAGTCGAACGTGATACTCCAGCCGCGAAAACTAGTGCCGCTTGGCGAACCACACGGCAAGTGGGAAATTTTTCTCCGCAACCGGTTTCATGCCGAATCGACATCCGCACAAGTGGATTTTGCTTGCACTGAGCCAAGATCTACTCACCGACTGACACCGATTTGACATGACACACCGTCGCACGATCACTACGCCGCCAGTTGATCTGTGTCGCTTCCCACGGACTCTGTACACATGTCGTTGCTTGTTCTTAACCTGCTCGTGCTTTCGCGGTGACCTGCGATCCACCCCCGAGGATCAGCGGCCGGAAGCCACCGCGAGACTCCGGCAGACGCGGCCCTCCCCTGGCCGCGGAGCCCGGCGCGCGGTGTGAAAACGAAGGAGCCCACCCCCGTGGGGCGACACAGCAAACCCAGCCACACCAAAACCGTCCTGAAACGCACCGGCGCGACCGCGGCTCTCGCGAGCGCCGCGCTCGGCGGCATCGGCCTCGTCGGCGCCGGCACGGCCAACGCCTTCCCCGGGCAGGCCGGACTGGTCAAGTGCGAGAGCTCCGGCAACCCGACCGCGGTCAACAACACCGCGGCCGGCCAGCGCGCCGGACGCCCGGCCGGTCTGTTCCAGATCGTGACCAAGACCTGGCTCGCCAACGGTGGCGGCCAGTTCGCCCCGACCGCGGACAAGGCGTCCCCCGCCCAGCAGCAGGTCGTCGCGGACCGGATCTACGCCAGGTCGGGTTCGGCGCCGTGGGAGTGCAAAACGGGCTCCGGCCCGGCCGGCTTCGGCTCGTTCTCGGGCCAGCTGAGCACCGGGTCCGCCAACAGCGGCGCCGCCACCGGCCACAGCAAGGCCAAGGCGGCCAAGCCCGAGGCGAAGACCAAGCTCAAGGCCAAGGCGAAGCCGCAGGTCAAGCAGCAGGTCAAGCCGCAGGTCAAGCCACAGGTCAAGAGCACGCCCGCGGCCGGTGCGACGCGGTCGAACCCCAACGGCGACTACACCGTCGTCGCGGGCGACACCCTGTCGGGCATCGCCGCGCGCACCGGCGTCGCCGGTGGCTGGCAGCACCTGCAGCAGCTGAACTCGGCGTACGTCCCCGATGCCGACCTGATCCTGGTCGGACAGAAGATCGCCACGAAGTGACCCTCGTCCGCGTCCGCGCCGCTTTCCCCCGGGCGCCGCGGACGCGGACGGCGAGCCACCGCGGATCCCCCGCCGCGGTGCGCTCGGGCACCTTCGGCGAGTTCGCGGCGGAAGGCGCGCGGGGTTGGCGGGCTCTCGTTGTGGGAACACCGGCCCGTCTACCCCGCTCGTCCCCGCCGGCAGGCACCATCCGCCGCCTTTGCTCACCAAACAGACGTCAGGTAGTTTCGCCCCAGCCGACAGAAGCGGGGTGGGGCGGTGCAGCGCGCGGTGTACGACGCCGAACACGAGGCGTACCGGGACAGCGTCCGGCGGTTCGTGGCGACCGAGGTGGTTCCGCACCGTGAACGGTGGGAGGCCGCCGGCCGCGTCGACCGCGAGCTGTTCCGCGCCGCCGGGAAAGTCGGGCTGCTCGGGATCTCCGCGCCCGAGGAGCACGGCGGAGGCGGCAGCGCGGACTTCCGCTTCAACGCCATCCTCAACGAGGAGCTGGCCGCCGCGGACGTGTTGGGCGCGGGCCTCGGGTTGTCGCTGCAGGCGGACATCGCGTTGCCCTACCTCGTGGACCACTGCACGGCCGAGCAGGCCGCCCGCTGGCTGCCCGGCGTGGTCGCCGGCGAGGCCATCCTCGCGCTGGCGATGACCGAACCTGGCGCGGGTTCCGACGTCGCGGCAATCACCACGCGCGCCGTGCGCGACGGCGAGCACTACGTCGTCAACGGCGCCAAGACCTTCATCACCAACGCCCTCAACGCCGACCTCGTCATCACCGCGGTGAAAACCGACCCCGCGGCGGGCCGCAAGGGGATCTCGCTGCTGGTCGTCGAGGCCGACCGCGCGGGGTTCCGCCGCGGCGCGAAGCTGGCCAAAGTCGGGCAGCACGCCGCCGACACCGCCGAACTGTTCTTCGACGACGTCCGCGTACCGGCGGCCAATCTCCTCGGAGACGAGGGCCGCGGCTTCTACCTGATGATGAACCACCTCAGCCAGGAGCGCCTCGCCGTCGCCGTGCAGGCCACCGCGCAGGCTCGCCGGGCCTACGAGCTGTGCGTGGAGTACGCGAAGAGCCGCGAGGCGTTCGGCAGCCCGATCGGTTCGTTCCAGCACAACCGGTTCGTGCTGGCCGAGATGAAAACCGAGACCGAGATCGCCCAGTCCTACGTCGACCGGCTGCTGCTCGCCCACAGCCGCGACGAGCTGGACGCCGTCGAGGCGGCACAGGCGAAGTGGTGGACCACCGAGCTGTGCCAGCGCGTCGTCGACCGCGGAGTGCAGCTGCACGGCGGCTACGGCTACATGGCCGAGTACCCCATCGCCCGGGCCTGGACCGACAGCCGGATCCAGACCATCTACGCGGGCACCACCGAAGTCATGAAAGAGATCATCGGCCGCTCGCTGGGCTTCTGACCCGAGCGGGCGACGCGTCCGTCTTGGATGTGGCCCGCGCCACTGCTAAGCTCGGCCACCAAACGACCGGTAGATTCGAGTGAGGCAACGATGCCCGACCTGACGATGCGCGACGGCACCCGGCTGCACGTCCGGGACGAAGGAGCCGGCCCCACCCTGCTGCTCCTGCCCGGCTGGGGCGTCTCCACGTGGTGGTTCCGCAAGCAGTTCGAGACACTCACCGCCTCGTTCCGGGTCGTGTCCTACGACCCGCGCGGGCAGGGCGAGTCGGACAAGACCACCCGCGGCCAGCGGACCGCACGGCTCGCGGCGGATCTCGCCGAGGTCGTGGCGTGGACGGGCGACGCGCCGGTGCACCTGGTGGCCTGGTCCGGCGGCGGCTCCACGGCCCTGCAGTACGTCGAACTGTTCGGCACCGACCGCCTGCGCACGCTGACGTTGGTCGGCGCGAGCCCGAAGCTGCTGAAGTCCGAGGGCTGGGACCTGGGTTTCGCCGACCTCGAAGGCCTGCTGGGCTGGGTCGGGCTCGTCGGCAGCGACTTCGGCGCCGCCGCGGAAAGCCTGCTGCCGGCGTTCTTCGCCGCCCCGCTTTCACCTGAGGACCGTGAAGCCACGCTGGCCGAGATGCGCCGCTGCGATCAGGCGGCGATGGCGCTGGCGTCGTGGGGCTTCATCATCCAGGACTACCGCGACGTGCTGGAGCTCATCAAGGTCCCGACGCTGGTCATCACGGGCGCGGACGACGTCGCGGTGCCGGCGGGCAACGCGCCCTACCTGCACGAGCACATCGCCGGATCCCGGCTGGAGATCATCGGGAAGGCCGCGCACTGCCCGTTCCTGGAGCAGCCCGAGCAGTTCGACGCCGTGCTGCGGAAATTCCTCGACGCCTGACCCTCACCCGCTGCGGGCCGGGACCACCCGGCTCGCGGCGAGTCAGCTGTCCGACGCCGTGGTTTCCTTGCCCCGCTTGGGTTTGGCGGGCTTTTCGGCCGACAGCACGCCGTCGGCCGCGAGACTGTGGACGATCAGGTCCGCGAAGTGCTCACCGATCTGCTTCGGCGTGAACTCGCCCCCGGGCCGGAACCAGCGGTACACCCAGTTCACCGACCCCAGGATCGACAGGCTCGCCAGCTTGGGGTCGATGTCCGCGCGCACCAGGCCTTCGGCCTTGCCCTTCTGGACCAGGTCGAGGAACACCGAGCGGTACGCGTGCTCGCCGCCGAGGATCTCGGCCTGCCGTTCCTCCGGCAGCGCCGCCATCTCGTGCAGGAACACGGTGGTCCCCGTGAGGTTGCTGCACATGTGGTCGACGTGCCCGATCACCACGTTGCGCAGGCGCTGCAACGGGTCACCCGGCCGGCTCGCCAGTTCGACGATGTTGGCGAGACCCTGGCGGTGGACCTCGCTCATGACCTCGAACAGGAGGTCTTCCTTCGAGTGGATGTAGTAGTAGAGACTCCCCTTGAGCAGCCCCAGCCGGTCGGCGATGTGCTGCAGCGAAGCGCCTTCGTAGCCCTTTTCGTAGAAGACCTCGGTGGCGACGGCGAACAGCTCCGCCCACCGTTCCTCACGGGGTTTGCGCGAACCACCGCCGCGCCGCTCCGCCCTGCCCGCCGGCTGCCGCACCCGGACCACCCTCATTCGTGAGCTTCGCCGCCGGGCGCACTGGGCACGAGCGGACCTTTCGAAACCATCAATCTACCAAACGACCGATTAGTCAACCACCGGCCGTGGCCCCGGCGGGTGGCGATCACGCTACCGTCGGCGAGCGGCCGGCACTCAGACGGCGAGCCCCGTGTCCGCGCCGGCGTTGATCACGCGCACGAAATCCGCCGGGGTTTCGGCGTCACCGAGGATGCGGACGTCGATGCCGTCGGCCGCGAGCTCGGCGGCGACCTGCGGGCCGGTCGCGCACCAGCCGATGGCCAGGGCGACGAGATCGGCCGGCACGGTCTCCTCGGGCGCGGTGTCGCCGGTGTCCTCGTCGGCCGCGCGCCAACGCACAAGGCCTGGCTCGATCCCGACGACCACAGCCTTCGTGAAAATGCGGACACCGTCGTGGCGCAGCTGTTTCACCAGCTGCCGCCGCGTGATCGCCTCGATGCCGCGGCCGATGCTCCCGCGCATCTCGACGATCGTCACGTCGGCGCCCCGGGCCCGCATCAGCTCCGCGGTCTCGCACCCGGTGGCGCTGCCGCCGACGACCACCAGCCGGGTCCCGGGCGCCACCTCGATCTCGCCGCGCAGCAGCCGTTGCGCGTCGTGCACGTCCGGCCCGTCGATGCCGGGCACAGGCGGCACCAACGGAACCGCGCCGGTCGCGACGACCACGACGTCCGGCCGCTCCTCGGCCACCGTCCCCGCGGAGACGCGTGCCGACGTGCGGATCTCGACCCCCAGCTCGGCCAGCCGGCGAGCCTGGAAATCCCGGAACCGCAACACTTCCCGCTTGCTGGGCGCCGCCCCCGCCACGGACAGCTTGCCGCCGAGCGCGTCGTCGGCCTCCCACACGGACACGCGGTGCCCGCGCAGCCGGGCGATCCGCGCGGCCTCCAGCCCCGACGGCCCGGAGCCCACCACCATCACGCGTCGCGGCGCCGCGGCCGGCTCGACGGACCACGTGAGCTCGCGCCCCACCTCCGGGTTCACCGAGCACCGCGCCCGCTCGCCGCGGCCGACGAGGTCCACGCAGGCGTTGCACGCGATGCACGGACGCACCTCGTCCAGCCGGCCGGCGCGCACGAGGTCCGGCCAGTCCGGTTCGGCGATCAATCCACGGCCGAGCAGCACCAGGTCCGCGTCGCCGGAAGCCACGATCTCGGCGGCCAGCGCCGGGTCGTCCAGCCGGCCGACGGCCATCACCGGCACCGACACGGCCCGGCGCACGGCCTGGCCGAGCGGGCGCATGTGGCCACGCCGCACCGCCATCGGCGCCAGCGTCTCGTGCAGGGTCAGCCAGGTGCCCGACGACACGGAGATCGACGCGACACCCGCGTCCTCCAGCATTTTCGCCACCGCGACGGCCGAGTCCAGGTCGAACCCGCCGGGCTCGGCGTCGGTCCCGTTGAGCCGCCAGACGAGCGGGAGGTCCACGGCCGCGACGATCGCGCGCACCACTTCGAGCGAGAACCGGGCCCGGTTTTCGAGGCTCCCGCCGTAGCCGTCGGTGCGCAGGTTGTGCCGAGGCGACAGGAAGTTCGAGGGCAGATACCCGTGCGCACCGTGCACCTCCAGATAGTCGAAGCCCGCCTCGGCCGCGAACCTCGCCGCCTGCGCGTAGTCGGCGACGATCCGCTCGATCTCGGGCCCGGTCAGCTCGTGCGGAGTGGGCGCGGCCGAGTTCAGCGGGACCGGCGACGGCGCCACGGACGGGCCGGCGACCACCTGGCGGCCCGGGTGCATGAGCTGCACGCCCACCACGGATCCGTGCGGGCGCACCGCCTCGACGATCCGCCGCAGCCCCGGCACGAACTGCGGCGCGCACAGGCGCGGCTCGGGCCCGACCGTGTCCGCGGAAACCAGGCAGCCCTCGACCGTGATCGCGCCGACGCCACCCTCGGCGCGGCGCCGGTAGTAGGCCACCGTGTCGTCGGTGATATAGCCGCCCTGGTCCAGGCACGTGCCCATGGGCGCCATCACGAGCCGGTTGCCGAACGTCAGCCGGCCGACCCGCACCGGCGTGAACAGGACGTCCAGCGCGCTCACGGCAGGATCCGCAACGCCGCGACCGGGCACGCCTCGACGCCCATCTCGGCGGTGTCCTCCTCCCCCGGCGGCACCTCCTGTTCCGCGGCGACGCCGGAGAAGCCGTCGTCGTTGAGAGGGAACAGCTCCGGGTCGATGATGTAGCACTGCGCGTGGCCCTGGCAGACGTCGGGCACCTGGCCGATCTTCACGAGGTCCTCCCGGCGCCGTGCGAGACGGGGAGAGTCTCCATGGCCCGCGACGCCAGGCTCGCCTTCCACTGTGGATCGCCGGCGAGCGCGAGTCCGGGCATGCGGGCGAGGATCCGGCCCACCGCGATCCTTGTCTCCATCCGCGCGAGCTGCGCGCCGATGCAAGCGTGGATGCCCTTGCCGAACGCCAGGTGCGGGTTGGGCGCGCGGCCGAGATCCAGGGAGTCGGGGTCGGTGAACTTCGCCGGGTCGCGGTTGGCGGCGGCCAGCACGAGGTGGACGCGTTCGCCGGGCGCGATCGTCCGTCCCCCGACCTCGGTCTGCGCGACGACCCAGCGGATCAGGACCTTGATCGGCCCGTCGAACCGCAGCAGCTCCTCGACCGCGGGACCGATCAGCGCCGGATCCTGGCGCAGCCGGTCGAGCTGGTCTGGCCGCCGCAGCAGGGCGAGCAACGAGTTGGCGATGGAGTTGGTCGTGGTTTCGTGGCCGGCGAACAGCAGCAGGGCGCACATGGCCACGAGCTCGTCGTCGGAGAGGTGGTCGGCGTCGCCGTCGTGCGCCATGAGCGCGGACAGCATGTCCTCGCCCGGGTCGGTGCGGCGCTTCGCGATGAGCTCACGGATGTAGGAGTCCATCTCCCGCAGGCCCCGCAACGCCCGTTCGTGCCGTTCGGCCCGCGCGGTGCCGCCGGCGCCGAACGCGACCAGCGCGAGCTCGTCGGACCACTCGCGGAAGCGGTCGCGGTCCTCGGGCGCCGCGCCGAGCATCGTGGCGATCACGGTGGTGGGCAAGGGATACGCGATGTGCTCGATCAGGTCCTGCGGGCCGGAGCCGCGCAGGAAGCCGTCGATGTGCTCGTCGACGATCCGGGTGATCATCCCGTCCATCCGCGCGATCCCCTGGCCCTTGAACGCTCCCGCGGCGAGCTTGCGCAGCCGGGTGTGCGCCGGCGGGTCGGACACGACCATCCAGCTCGCCATCAGCCCGAGCACCGCGGTCGTCGCCTCCGGCTGGTCGGGCCGCTCGGCGCGCGCGGCGAGCAGCGGCCGGACGCGGTCGCTGGAGAACGCCTTGTTCTGGAACGCCGCCGAGACGTCTTCGTAGCGCGTGAGCAGCCACGCGCGGTGCTTCTCGCTCCAGTGCACCGGGTCCGCGGCGCGCAGCTCGTGCAGCACGGGATAAGGGTCGGCGCTCGCGGACGGCTCGAGCAGGTCGTCGGGGACTGCGGGGTTTTCGGTGGCAGACATGGTGTCCTCTCAGGAGCCGGCGGCGGCAGGCTGCGCGAGGCCGCGGGCCAGCCCGAGCCGGTCGCGGACGATCCAGCCGCCGATCCGGCCGCCCTCGACGGAGACCAGACCGACGAGGTGCAGGGTCGCGGGCGTGCCGACGGCCGCCTCGCCGCCGTCGGGGCCGAGCCCGCCGGCGTAGGCGCCCGTGGCGGTGATCCGGAACGCGACGTGCTCGCCCGCGGAGAACAGCTCGTCGATCCTCGACGTGACGTCGGTGAGCAAGGCGGGCCCGGCGTCGCCGTCGTCGAAGCGGACCGACGCCGGGGAGTCCTTCGGCTGAACGGCCCCACCGGCGGCGATCCACTGCCGGACCAGGGATTCCGCTGCGGGGTTCGCCGGTTCGGCTTCGGTGTCCCACGGGGCCGGTGCGGGTGGGTCGACCGGCGCCGGGTTCCCGGAGCTCAGCTGACGGCGGCGGGACAGGTAGTCCTGCTCCACGAAGTTCGTCTCCAGCCGGCGGCCGTTCCAGCGGTACAGCCCGATGCCCGTCCACACGGCGACCTGCCCGTCGCGGGCGCGCCGGCCGTGTTCGGAGAACCGCAGGGCCAGTTTCCGGCCGTCGGTGACGATCGAGTGGACCGTCAGGCACAGCCCGGGATACTGCTCGAACTGCCGCTGCGCCGCCGGGATGTACGCGTCGTCGCGCCCGGCGACCTCGTGCGGGCCCATGCGCAGGACGTAGCCGGGCTCCATGATCTCCGCGCACACCGACACGTCGTGGCGGTTGGTGTAGTCGTTGACGTAGCGGCGCATCAGCGCCACGAACGGGTCCGGGCGGGCGGCCATCAGCGGCCCTCGAACTTCGGCGGCCGCTTGCCGAGGAAGGCGGCGATGCCCTCCGCGGCGTCGGCGGTGGCGTGCAGCGTGGTGAGCGCGGCGGTCGAGTGGTCGAACTCGCCGCGGTCGACGCCGCGGTTGACCAGGTTCTTGCCGCTGGCCACGGCGAGCGGGGCCATCGCCGCGAACCGCCCGGCGAGCTCGCGTGCGGCGGTCATCAGCTCGGCGGCGGGAACCACCTTTTGCGCCAAGCCGATCCGCAGCGCCGTGGGCGCGTCGACCCGCTCGCCGCCGAACATCATGAGCTTCGTCCAGTGCCGCCCGATCACCGACGGCGCGCGCAGCACCCCGAACCCCGGCACCAGCCCGACGCCGCACTCCGGCATCCCGAACGTCGCCGTGTCGGCGGCCACCACCACGTCGCACGCCAGAGCCAGCTCGCACCCGCCGCCGAGGGCGAACCCGTTCACGGCCGCGACGATCGGCAGCGGCGACTCCTCCACCGCGGCGAAGGTGCGCATGCAGTCCTGCTGGAACTCGCGTTTGGCGACGACGTCGGTGAGGTCGGCGAAACTCGCGATGTCGCCGCCGGCCGAGAACGCCTTGTCACCCGCGCCGGTGATGATCACGGCTCGGGTGCGACCGTCGGAAGCCAAGTGGGCCAACGCTTCCCGCAGCTCCGGCCAGAAGTCTCGGCCCATCGCGTTGAGCTTGCCCGGGGTGTCCAGGGTGAGCACCGCGACCGCGCCCGAGCCGTCGCCGGTGTCGTCGACCTCGATCCGCAAGGTGCGGGCCGCGGCGGGATTCCAGGTGCTCACGCAAGTCCTCCCGAGGCGATCTCGATGCTCGTCGCGATGACGTCCCGCGTGCGGGCGGGCTCGATCACGTCGTCCAGCGACAGGTGCGCGGCGGCCTCCCACGGCTCGGCCTCACTGATCCACTCCTCGGTCAGCTCGGCGACGAGCGCCGCGTGCGCCTCGGGGCCTTCCTCGGCCAGCACACGCTCCAGCCGGCGCCGGTGGATCGTGCGGATGCCGGTCTCGGGCGCCATGAACCCGAGCTCCGCACTGGGCCACGCGTAGAGGAAATCCGGTTTGGTGGGGCGCCCGCCCATCGCGAAGTGCCCGCCGCCGTAGGCCTTGCGCAGCACCACCCCGACCTTCGGCACGGTCGTCTCGGCGATCGCGGACACGAGCCCTTCGTAGCCATGCAGAATGCCGCCGCGCTCGGCCTGGGTGCCGATCATGAGACCGGGCACGTCGTGCAGGAACACCAGTGGCAGGCCGAACGTGTCGCACAGCTTCACGAACGTGCGCTCCTTCGCCAGCGTCGGCGGCTCCAGCGCCCCGGCGCGCACGATCGGCTGGTTGCCGATGAGCCCGACCGGCCGCCCTTCGATCCGGGCGAGGGCGCACAGGAGGCTCGGCCCCCAGCCGTCGGCCCAGGGCAGCACGCTCGCCTCGTCGGCGATGCACGCGAACACGTCGCGCATGTCGTAACCCGAGCGCGGGCCGAGCGGGACGATCGACTCGAGCTCACGCGGGTCCCGGGCCGGCGGGCGCGGCGGCGCGAGCGGCGGCTTCAGCGTCGAGTTCTGCGGCAGGTAGGACAGGAACGCGGCGATGGCGTCCATCGCATCGGCCTCGGTCTCCACGACGAGGTGCGCGTTGCCCGCTTCGGTCGCCGCGGCCGGGCCGCCGAGCTCGGTGTCGGTGACCTTCTCGCCGATCGCCGGCTCCACGACCGACGGACCTGAGAGCGCGATCGAACCGCTGCGCACCATCACGACGAAGTGCGCGGTCGACGCGTGCAGGGCGGAGTCGCCGTAGCTGGGACCGAGCACGGCCGCGGCTCTCGGCACCACCGGCTGACCGGGCGGCGGCTTGAGGAACGTGGTGAAGTCCAAGGGGAGACCGGAAAACCGCCAGCCGGAGACGTCCGGCATTCGGCCGCCGTCGGCGTCGCACAGCAGGACGAGGGGGAAACCGTGGCGTTGCGCGTGCTCGATGAGCCGGCCCTGCTTGCGCATGCTGATGGGGGCGGTCGTGCCGGCCACCACGGAGGAGTCGATGCCGATCACGCCGATGCGCCGGCCGTCGAGCAGGCCGAACCCGGTCACCACGGCGTCGCCGGGGATCGGCTTTTCACGGCGCAGCTCCGGCAGCGCGAGCGCGCCGATCTCGAACCACGAGCCGGAGTCGACGAGCAGCTCGATCCGCTCGCGCACGGGCAGCCGGCCGGATTCCCGGTGCCGGCGCAGGCCTTCCGGCCCGCCGCTGGCGTGGGCGGCCGCCTGCTTCTCGCGGAGAACGGCGAGCCGGTCGGCCATCGTGACCTCGGCCGGTTCGGCGGTGTCGTCACCCGAGTCGTCGCGCACGGTGCTCCTCGTCGTCACGGGACCTCCCCTGGCCGGATCGGGTCGCGGCTGCCGCAGTCGGCGGCAGTCACGTTCACGACGGTCGTGTTCACCGCGGTGGCCCGGCCCCGGAGCCGACCCTAGACTATCAGACGACTGGTTGGTAGACAGTTCTCCACCGGGTGCCCGTCGTCCGCGACGGAACCCCCAAGACGGGTGTGCAGCGACACCACGGACGTGAGGGAAACCGACATGCCAGAGGCGACCGTCCTGGTGGCGAACCGCGGCGAGATCGCCGTTCGCATCATCCGCGCGTGCCACGAACTCGGCCTGCGAGCCGCCGCCGTCCACAGCGACGCGGACGCCGGCGCACTGCACGTCCGGCTGGCCGACGAAGCCCACCGGATCGGGCCGCCGCCCGCGCGAGCGTCCTACCTGGACGTCGATGCGGTGCTGGGTGCGGCGAAGGCAGCCGGCGCGAGCCTCGTGCACCCGGGTTACGGCCTGCTGAGCGAGGACGCCGGGTTCGCCGAGGCGGTCACCGCGGCCGGGCTGACGTTCGTCGGGCCGTCCGCCGAGGTCATCGCGCGGATGGGCGACAAGGTCGCGGCGCGCGCGGTGGCCGACAAGTGCGGCGTGCCGGTGCCGCCCGGCACCGCGGACCTCACGGCCGAGCAAGCGGCGGCCGAGGCGGACCGGATCGGCTTTCCCTTGGTGGTCAAGGCTTCCTTTGGCGGGGGCGGGCGGGGCATGCGCGTCGTGACGTCAGCCGACGGGCTCGCCGAGGCGATGGCCGCGGCCGGGCGGGAAGCGGGCGCCGCGTTCGGACGGCCGGAGGTGCACCTCGAGCGCTACCTCCGGCCGGTGCGGCACGTCGAGGTGCAGGTGTTCGGTGACGCGCACGGCACGGTCGTCCACCTCGCCGACCGGGACTGCTCGGTGCAGCGCCGGCACCAGAAGCTGATCGAGGAGGCGCCGGCGTTCGGCCTGCCGGATCGGGTGCGCGCCGCGCTGCGGGAAGCGGCCGTGACCCTGGCGCGCGAGGTCGGCTACGTCGGCGCGGGCACGGTCGAGTTCCTCGTGCTGCCGGAGACCGGCGAGTTCTTCTTCCTGGAGATGAACACCCGCCTGCAGGTCGAGCACGGCGTGACCGAGCTGGTCACCGGCCTCGACCTCGTCGCGGCGCAGCTGCGGGTCGCACTCGGTGAGCCGCTGCCGTTCACGCAGGACGACGTGGTGGTGCGCGGGCACGCGATCCAGGCCCGCATCGCGGCCGAGGATCCGTCGGCGGGTTTCCGCCCGGCGCCGGGCACGGTGACCGGCCTGACGCTGCCGCTGGGGCCGGGGATCCGCAACGACTTCGGGGTCGAGGCCGGCGACGTGGTGCCGACGATGTACGACTCGCTCTTCGGCAAAGTTCTCGCCCACGGCGCCGACCGCGACACCGCACGACGCCGGCTCGTGGGCGCATTGGGCGAACTGCGGGTCGCCGGTCCGCCGACGACCGCGCCGTACCTGCGCACGATCCTCGGATCGGCGTCGTTCACGGAAGGCAGGCACGACACGGGATCCGTCGAACGGGAGTGGGCGCCGGAACCGGCCGCGGCTCCCGCCGCTCCCCCCACCCCGCGCACCTCGGGCACGAACGCCGTGCCTGCCCGGCTGGTCCGGATCGCCACGGACCGCGGACCGGTCGAGATCGCGGTTTACGGACGCGCTCAGCGGCCCGGGGTGGTTGCCGCGCCGTCGGAACGCCCGTCGCGCGACAGCGGATCAGGCAGCACCACGGGCACGACCGCCGGTGGACCGCCGACCGCGCCGATGGACGCCACCGTGGTCGCGGTCCGGGTCGAGCCCGGGCAGGAGGTCGCCGCGGGTGACGTCGTCGCGGTGCTGGAGGCGATGAAGATGGAGATGCAGGTGCGCACGGAGGTCGGCGGGGTCGTCGGGACCGTCCTCGTCTCCCCCGGTACCTCCGTCGCCGCCGGGGCTCCGCTGATCACGCTCGGCTGAGCCCGGCGGTCACGCCTCCGGCGCCGCCACGATCGGGATGTCCGGCCCGCCGCCGTCGACGAGAATGCGTTGCGCCGTCAGGTAACCCGCGCCGGCGGAGGCGAGGAACGCCACGACGCCGGCCACGTCCTCGGGCCGCGCCACGCGGCCGAAGGGGTAGCGCGCGTCGAGGTCGGCGATCGCCCGCGCACCGGACGCCGCGGCGAGCCGCTCGCCCATGTCGGTGACCACCAGGCCGGGCGCGACGATGTTGACGCGCACGCCGTGCGGCCGTTCCTCGTACGCCAGGGTCCGCGCGGCGGCCTCCATCGCGGCCTTCGCCATCGTGTACGCGGCGCCACCCGCCGGCGTGGTGTCCACGATCGCGCTCGACACCACGATCACGTCGCTGCGGGCTGCGGCGCGCATCCCCGGCAGCAGGGCGCGGATCAACGCGAGCGGTCCCAGCGTGTGGACGCGCAGCAGCCGCAGGTATTCCTGCTCGTCGGTGTCCGCGATCGGCGTGCCGCGGCTCGCCGTCCCCGCGTTGCTCACGAGCAGGTCGACGGGGCCGAGGTCGGCGCGGATCCGCTGCACCATGGCGGCGACGGCGGCCTCGTCGTCCACGGACGCGCGGTAGGCGACCGCGGTCCCGCCCTCGGCAACGATCCCCGCCACGACCTCCTCGGCCGCGCCGGCGTCACGCCGGTAGTTGACCGCGACGGCGGCACCGTCGGCCGCGAGCCGCGTCGCGATCGCGCGGCCCACGCCGCGCGAGCCGCCGGTCACCAGCGCGATGCGGCCCGCCGGCGGCGTGGCGTCGGGGGACATCGGAAACTCCTCGTCGTCGGTGGTCGCGTCAGAGGCGGGTCGCGGCGTCGAGCCGGACCACCTCGCCGTTGAGCAGCTCGTTTTCCATGAAGCTCGCCACGAGCCGGGCGAAGTCTTCGGGGCGGCCCAGACGTTTCGGGAACACGTGCAGGTCCATCAGCGCGGCGCGGCGCGTCTCGTCGGCCCCGGCCAACATGCCCGTGTCCATGATCCCCGGGCACACCGTCATCACGCGGATCCCCCAGATCGCGAGGTCCCGCGCGAGCGGCAGCGTCAGCGCGACCAGCCCGCCCTTCGACGCCGAGTACGCCGCCTGCCCGGCCTGTCCTTCCAGCGCGGCGGCCGACGAGACGTTGACGATCAGCCCGCGCTCGCCGTCCGGTCCCGGCTCGTTGCGCGCCATCGCGGCGACGGCGTGGCGCAGCACGTCGAACGCGCCCACGAGGTTGATCTCCACGGTGCGCCGGAAGAGATCCAGCGGGTGCAGCTCGCCCTTGCGCGAGAGCACCCGTGCGGCCGGGCTGATCCCGGCCGCGTTGACGCACACGTCGAGTCGCCCGAACCGCTCCGCGACCGCGCCCACGGCCTTCTCCACCGCCGCTTCGTCGGCCACGTCGGTGGGCACGAACAGCGCGGATTCGCCCAGCTCGGCCGCGAGCTGGGCGCCGGCCGAGCTCGCCAGGTCGAGGATGCCCACCCGGCCGCCGCCCGCGACCAGCCGCCGCGCGGTGCCGGCGCCGAGCCCCGACGCACCGCCGGTGACCAGGCCGACGGAACCCTCGATCCTCATTTGATCGTGGCCCCCGCGTCGACGGGCAGCGCGACCCCGGTCACGTACCGCGCCTCGTCGCTGGAGAGGAACAGCACGGCGTTGGCGATGTCGATCGGGTCGACCCACGGCACCTGGAGCGCGTTGAGCGACAGGAAGCCCGGCATCGCCGCCTCCCGCGTCGGCGCCGGGTCGTCCGGCGCGAACATCCCCCACGTGCCGGGGTTCTGGATCATGTGGGTGTCCACATTGGTCGGGTGGACGGTGTTGACGCGGATGCGATGCCCGGCGAGCTCGTTGGCCATCGTGCGCATCAGCCCGACCATCCCGTGTTTGGCCGCCACGTAATGCCCCACCTGCATGATGCCCTTCAGCCCGCCGATCGAGCTGGTGAACACCATCGACCCGCCGCCGCGGCGCATCAGGTGCCCCACCGCGGCCTTCGCGGTGTGCCAGACCCCGGTGAGGTTGACGTCGAGCATGTCCTGCCACATGTCCTCGGTGAGCTCCCAGGACATGCCGTAGGTGGCGATGCCGGCGTTGGCCACCACGATGTCCAGCCCGCCGAACCGCTCGACGCCCTCGTCGAGTGCGGCCTGCAGGTCTTTCGCATTGCGGACATCGGCTTTGCTCGCCACGATCCGCCCGCCGGCCTTCTCGACCAGTGCGGTGGTCTCGGCCAGGTCCTCCTCGGTGGCCGGCGGGTACTTGTCCACCGTCTCGACCGCCGCGCACGCGTCGATCGCGATGATGTCGGCGCCCTCCTCCGCGAGCCGCACCGCGTGTGCGCGGCCCTGCCCGCGCGCCGCGCCCGTGATGAACGCGACCTTTCCCGCGACCCGTCCCGTCATGTCCGCCTCCTCTGCTGGAAGAAACTCGTTGCCGTGCAAAGACTTCCGGTCAGTAGCGCAGCGTGCCGGCGAACGCGTCGAGCCGCTTGCCCAGCACGGCCTCGGCCGCCGTGATGCCCGAGCGCGCGGCCTTGTCGATCCCGATGCCGCGGGCGCGCGTCGTGTCGCCGGTCAGCCACAGGCCCTCGATCCCGCGGACCACCGTGTCGGGCCGGACCGGGCCGACCAGTCCCGGTTTGGTGATCACGCCGTAGCTGGTGACGACGTGCGGCTTCGTCCACAGTGCCCCGCGCGCCGCCGGCAGCATCTCCTCGATGTCCTCCCACAGCTCGGCGAACTTCCGGTCGAGCCAGGCCCGGTCGCCGTAGTGGGTGGTCGCGTCGAACGAGGCCCCGACGCACGTCAGGTACTCCCCCGCAGGCGAGACCCCGCCGTCGTAGCCGGTGAAGTTGAGGGTGAAGCCGGGCAGACCACAGCGGGGCGTGGACAGGAACGACGCCATCTCCCGCTCGGTCATCGCGATCACCGGCTCCTTCGCGGCGATCCAGTAGCCGATCCAGCAGGCCCGGTTGCGGTTGGCCGCCAGCATGCGGATGCGCGCCGAGAGGTCCCACGGCAGCACGTCCTCGTCGAACAGCCGCAGCAGGTCCCAGACCGGGGCCGACACGACCACCTGCGGCGCCTCGATCTCCTCGCCGTCGCGCAGGGTCACGCCGCGAACGGCGCCGTCGCGCACGTCGACCCGGCGGACCGGCGCCGAGAGCCGGAGTTCACCACCGTGGGCCTCGAACGCCGCCACCATGGTGTGCCACAACGCATCCCAGCCGCCCATGGGCCAGAACGAGTAGCCGGCGGTGCGCCGCGTCGAGTAGTGCAACTTGCGCGTGTACAGGTTCTCCGAGGCCGAGTGTTCCCACGGCCGCAAGGTGATCTGCTCCAGCACGGAGATGGCTTCCCACACCGTGTACACGCCCTCGTCCGAAGTGTACTGGGCCATCCACTCCCGCAGCGAAGCGTGGTTCCAGTTCTCCAGCTCCTTGTACGACGTCTCGTTCAGCGCCTGGATGCACCGCTTGAGGCCCTGCTTCGCGCTGCCCGCGTACTGCTCCTGGATCGGCGCCCAGCCGCGGCCGTTGGTCCAGAACGGCATGGAGTCGCTGCGTTCGGAGTGCACGAGGTCGAGCCCCATGAGCGCGCACACCCTCGTCAGCGAGTCGCCGGGATCCTCGACGAGGTGGCTGCCGAGGCCGAGCTGGTGGCCCTTGTACCGGTACTCGCGCGCCCGCCCGCCGAGGTACGCGTGCTTCTCCACCAGCAGCACGCGTTGGCCCTGTTCGGCCAGCACTGACGCCGTGACCAGGCCGGACACGCCGGCACCGAGCACGATCACGTCGTAGGACAAGAAACCTCCTCCTGCCGGGTGTTCACGGGGCGACCACGTCGGCAACCGCCCGCAACGGCGCGTCGAGCAGTTCGAGCACGGTCCCGTCGGGGTCGCGCAGGTACACCACCCGCACCGGACCCCACTGTTTCGGCTGGTTCCACAACCGCTGCCCGCCGGCCGCCTCGGCCCGGGCCAACGCGGCGTCGACGTCGGCGACCCGGATGCCGAGGTGCGGCAGCCGGGCGGCCGGCTCCGGCGCGGCACGCCACTGCGGCGCCGGCTCGCCGAACTCGAACAGCTCGATCCCGCTGCCGTCCGGGAACCCGAGCAGGGCGACGCGCACCTCGCGCTCGGTGTTCATCGCCAGCGCGGCCGCACCGGGATCGAGCGTGAACGGCGGCGCGAGCGGTTCGGCGCCGAGTTCGCGGTAGAAGGCCACGGCCCGGTCCAGCTCCGCCACGCGCACGCCGAGGTGGTGCAGTCCCGCCGTCACACGGACCGGCCGCGGTCCGCCCAGTACGCGCGGCGCAGGTCGCGCTTGAGGATCTTCCCGGTGGGCGCCTTGGGCAGGGCGTCGACGAACTCGACGGACCGGGGCTTCTGGTAGGAGGCGAGGTGCTGCTTGGCCGTGGCGATGATGTCCGCCTCCGTGGCCGTCGTCTCGGGCTTGAGCACCACGAACGCCTTCACCGCTTCGCCCCACTCGTCGTCGGGCACGCCGATCACCGCGCACTCCAGCACCGACGGGTGTTTGTTCACCGCCTCCTCGACCTGGATCGAGTAGATGTTCTCGCCACCGGAGATGATCATGTCCTTGGCGCGGTCGACGATGAACACGTACGACTCGGCGTCCCAGGTGGCGATGTCGCCGGTCCACATCCAGCCGTCGCGGATCGTGTTCTCGGTGAGGTCGGGGCGGTTGAGGTAGCCGAGCATGTTGGCCTCGGACCGCACGATGATCTCGCCCGCGGTCCGGCCGTCCTTGGGCACCTCGCGCCCGTCCGGGTCGACGACGCGGACCTGCGTGACAAAACCCTCGCGCCCGCAGGACATCAGCCGTTCCGGGTGGATGCCGCGCACGGCGTCGAGGTGGTCTTCCTGCGACAGGAAGCACATCGTGGTGCCCTCGGTCTGCCCGTAACCCTGGATCAGCGTGCAGGGGAACTGGTCCAGCGCCGCCTTGACCACCGACGAGGGCATGGGCCCGCCGCCGTACTGGATGTTGCGCAGGGCCGAGATGTCGTAGGAGGAGAAGCCCGGCACGGCCATCATCCAGTTGAGCATCGTGGTGATGCCCAGGAACGCCGAGACGCGCTCCTCCTGGATGAGCTCCAGCGCCGTGCGCGCCTCGAAGTTCATCAGCACCAGCGGGCAGCCGTGGCGGTGGTAGTTCATCGAGAGCACCACCGGGATGTGGTACATCTGCCCGGTCAGCATGTAGACGTCGGTCGCGACGATGCGCTCGGCGACGGTCTGGTTGAGCATCCCGAACGACACGCTCGTGTGGCTGTGCAGCGCGCCCTTCGACTCGCCGGTGGTGCCACCGGTGTAGAGGATGAAAAACGGGTCGGCGTCACCGATCGACGACGACTGCACCGGCTCGTCGGTGCTGCTGCGCGCCAGCAGGTCTTCGTAGCTGCCGTCGCCTGATTCGCCGTACTGCAGCCAGTTCGGCACGTCCACCGTGGACTGTAGCTGCTTCGCGGTGTCGAGCCACTCGTCGGACGCGATCACCGCCTTCGGCGCGGCGTCGGCGACGATCCGGGTCAGCTCGCCCGCGCCGAGCCGCCAGTTCAGCGGCTGCGTGACGAGCCCGGCTCGCCCGGCGGCGTAGTACAGCTCCTGGTACTCGATGGAGTTCTTCGCCAGGATCGCGACCCGGTCCCCTTTGGACAGACCGAGTCCGCCTTCACTCGCCAGCCCGTTGGCGAGCCTGCGGACGCGTTCGTCGAGCGTTCTCCAGTCCATCCGCCGGCCGCTCGGGGCGTCGACGATCGCGTCCCGGGTGGGGGTGAGCGCCGCCCACTTCTCCGGGATCCGTCCGATGTTGACCATGGGTGTCCTCTGGTAGGTGCCGGTGCGGGGATCAGTAGGGCAGGTCGAGGTAGATGTGCCGGGTCGCGATCAACCAGCGGTCCCCCTGCTTCACCAGCTCGTCGCGGTACCAGCCGCTGGAGAGCACCCGCACCGCGCCGTTCTCGATCGAGAGCAGGGTGAGGTTCGCGGTCGTCGCCGCGCTGTCCGGGGTTTCCTTGGTGAGCACCAGGTTCGAGAGGTTGTGCCGGCGCTGGTCGGTCTGCGCGACGAGCGAATCGGCGTGCAGCTTGCGGATCGCCTCGCGGCCCTCGAACGGCCCGATCAGGTCGCCTTCGCGGCCGATCTGCATGGTCATCGTGGCCGTCTCGGTGAACTGGTCGGCGATCAGGCCGACGTCGTTCTCGTCGTAACCCCAAGAAGCCTTGCCCAGGACGTTTTCGATCTCGGCGCGTGCGGTCATGCGGGTGCCTCCTCAGGCGGGCGTGAAGGTCAGGGGCAGCGAAGTGGGGGCGCGGGTGAACACGCCGTGCTCCGGCGGCGCCTCACCGTCGAAACGGATGTCCCGCATGGCGTCGAGCAGGTGCGCGATGCCGGTGTCGAGCTCGGTCTTGGCCAGCATCGCGCCGACGCAGAAGTGCCGCCCCAGGCAGAACGCCGTGTGGTTGGCGCCGGCGGTGTAGGCCCGGCCGAGGTCGAGGTCGGTGCGCAGGAGGTTGAACGAGTCGGGATCGGCGTACTTGGCCGGGTCGCGGTTCGCCGCGCCGATCAGGCAGGTCACGGTCTTGCCCGCCTCGACGACTCCGCCGGAGAGCTCCACGTCTTCGGCGGGCTGGCGCATGATCATGTGCACCGGCGGCGAGAACCGCAGGGTCTCCGCGAACGCGGCCGCGATCAGCGAGTGGTCGGCGCGGACGGCTTCGAGCTGGTCGGGGTTCGCGACGAGGTTGCGCATCAGGCTGGCGATCGCCTTGTCGGTGGTCTCCCCGCCCGCGGTCAGCAGCAGGCTGCAGAAGGCCTTGATCTCCTCGTCGCTCATCCGCACGCCGTCGATCTCGGCGGAGCACAGCGTGGAAAGCAGGTCCCCGCCCGGGTTTTCGCGGCGCGCGCGGATGATCGGCAGCAGGTAGGCCTCGAACTCCTCCTTGGTGCGGATCCCTTCGGCCATCACCTGCTCGTCACCGGAGAGGTTCGACAGGAAGGCCATGATCGAGCTGTACCAGCGGTGGAAGTGCTCGTGGTCGGATTTGGGCAGGCCCAGCATGTCCACGATCACGTTGATCGGGAACCGTGTCGCGTACTGGTCGACGAGGTCGACGCGCCCGTCGCGGCGGAATGCGTCGACGAGGTCGCGCGAGTTCTGCTCGATGACGGGCAGGAACTTGGTCATCAGGTCCCGTCCGCGGAAGGCCGGCGCGACCAGGTTCCGGTGCGTGGAGTGCTCGCGCCCGTCCATCTGCAGGATGGTCCGGCCGTGCACGGGTTCGAGTTGCCAGTCGTAGTTGTGACTGGTGAACACCGGATCCTTGAAGGCGCGCTCGACGTCCGCGTACCGGCTGATCACGTAGCTCTGCGTGGCTTCGTGCCAGATGAGCGGGTGCTGCTCGCGCATCACCCGGTACGCGCGGTAGGGATCCGCAGCGAACTCCTCGGACAGGATGTCGGGTCCAGCGGTGGCGGCTACGGACATCGGCGTCCTCCATGACGTCATCGTCACTGACTAACGGCCGTTTGGTAGCGGTGAGATTAGCACCACACCGGTGCCCCAACAAGGGTTTGTCAACCAACCGTTTGACAGTGAAGGTCGGCCTTGTCATGCTGCGGACAGGACTCGCGCAGGGAGGCTCCAGTGCAGGACGACGGCAGGCCGCGACGCTTCCTCCGAACGGCCCGGGCCTGATGGGCCGCGCGCTGGTCGTCGGCGGCACGGGCCCGACCGGCCCCCCGATCGTGGCGGGACTGCTCGCCCGCGGGCACGAGGTCACGGTGTTCCACACCGGCCGCCACGAGGTCGCGGAGCTGCCGGACGTCCCGCACGTGCACGGCAGCCCCTTCGAGGCGGACGACATCGCGCGCGCCGTGGGCTCGGACGGGTCGGCCGGGTGGGATGTGGTCGTCGCGACCTACGGCCGGGTCAGGCTCATCGCCGACGCGGTGGCGAACCGCTGCGCGCACCTGGTCGTGGTCGGCGGGGTGCCGGTTTACCAGGGTTACGTCAACCCCGGTTCGCGGTTCCCGTACGGCGTGCAGCTGCCTGTGCGCGAGGACTCGCACCCGCTCGTCGCGCCGGATGAGCCGCGCTTCGCCGGCTACAGCACCGGCCCGATCCGGCGCACCGAAGACCACGTGTTCTCGTTGGGCGCCAAGGGGTCCTTCGCGGCCACCTACCTGCGCTACCCGACCGTCTACGGGCCGCGCAACCCGTATGCGTGGGAGTGGAACGTGGTGCGCCGCGTGCTGGACGGGCGTCCGTGGCTGGTCCTCGCCGACGGCGGGCACGGCATCCACTCCCGCGCCGCCGCGCGCAACGCGGCGGAGGCCGTGCTGCTGGCTGTCGACCGGCCGGCGATCGCGGCGGGCAAGGCCTACAACGTCGCCGACGACGAGCTCCTCACCGTGCGGCAGTGGGCGCAGCTCGTCGCCCGCGCCGCGGGCCGCGACCTGGAAATCCTGTCGCTGCCCCGGGAACTGCCCAATCCCGGCCTCGCGGTGTCGGCGTTCGGCGGCCAGGAGTCGCCCACGTGCATTGTGGACACAACCCGGCTGCGCGAGGACCTCGGCTACCGCGACGTGGTCTCGGTGCCCGACGGGATCGCCGAGACCGTCGAGTGGATGCGCGCGAACGAACCGGTCCTACGCGCATCGGGCACCACGGATCCCTTCGACTATCCGGCCGAAGACGCGTTGGTGGCGGCCTACGAGCAGGCATTGGCGAGTCTGGCCCCACAGGCCGCGTCGTTCGGCGCGGGCATCGAGCGGATGGACATGGTGCAGACCGCGAAAGGCCGCGCCCTATGACGCGAGCACCTGGCGGCGCACGTCGCGGGTGTCGTACCAGGTGGCGACTTTCGCGATCCGGCCCTCGCGCAGGTCGAACACGTCGAGGGCGCTGAACGCGATCGGACGGCCGTCGCGCAGGCGGCCCGTGAAGCCGATCTCCGTCACCACGGCCTCGCCGGCTTCGATCCAGCGGGTGACGCGGTCGTCGTGCTCGGCGTAGCCCGCGAGGAGCTTCGTGAAGTGCGCGATCGCCGCGTCCCGGCCGACGACCGGGGCCGCGCCGACGGTGTGGATCTCTACCTCGTCGGTGAAAACCCCGGCCAGGTCAGCGAATCGTTCGGCGTTGATCGCGGAGAAGTACGCCTGGACCGCCGCCCGGCTCACGAGCCGACCAGCTTCTTCAGCTCAGTCATCGCCTGGAATGACCACCTCGCCAGCGAAGGGTCGCCGAACGCGGTGATGTTCCACATCACGAGGTGGCGCAGCCCGGCCTCGCGGTACTCCGCCAGCTGTTCGGCCACCTGGGCCGGCGTGCCGCAGAACGCGTAGTGCCGCACGACTTTCGGCGGGATCGCGTCGATGATCCGCAGCGACTCGGCGCGCGACACGGCCGTGGGGATGAAGTCGTGGAAGCCGGATCCGCCCGGCCCGCCGTCCAGCGGCGGTTCGACGCCGAGGTCGCGGAAGACCTGAGCGGGCAGCAAAACACACAGCGCGCGCACGAGCGGGGCCTCGGTGAGCCGCTGGACCGTCTCCTCGTCGGGGCCCATGAGCAGGTACCCGAGCATGCCGGGCGTGATCGCCGCGGGATCGCGGCGCGCGTCCTGTGCCGACTGCCGGATCGTGGTGAGCGACTTGGCGTACTCCGCCGGCGACATCTTGGTGGGCAGCCACCCGTCGGCCTTGGCCCCGGTGAGCTCCAGCATCCGCGGGCCGTGCGCCGCCGTCCAGATCTCGGGCGCTTTCCCTTCGTAGGGCTGCAATCCGAGGACGGCGTTCTCCAGGGTGTGGAACTTCCCGGCGTAGTCGACGGGTCCGTCGGCCTCCCACAGCAGCCGCATCACGTCGATGCCTTCGCCCAGCTTCGCGACGGGCTTTTCGAACGACATCCCGTACGGCGTGATGTTGAGCCGCTCCCCCGAGCCGAGCCCGATGATCGCGCGGCCCTTCGTGACGTGGTCCAGCGTCAGCGCGCTCGCCGCGGCCATCGCCGGGTTGCGCCGGATGAGATCCGTGACGACGACGCCGACCTTGATCCGCTCCGTCTGCGCGCCGACGACGCCCATCACGATCAGCGGGTCGAAGTAGGCGTGCGGGTTGGGCTGCACCGCGGCGAGCGGCGTCAAGTCCTCGGTCCACATCGTGTCGGCGTGCCAGCCCATGAGGTGGTCGGGCCACCACACGGCGTCGAAGCCCTCGGCTTCACTGCGGCGCGCGAACTTCACCGCGGCGTCCGCCGGCGGCATGATCTGACCGGGCACACCGAGCTGCAGACGCTCCACTCAGTACCTCCATCCATCGCCGAACGTCGGGATCCGCGCACCGAGGTAGTCCTCGACGCACGTGAGGGCGGCGCGGGCCGCGCGGTCGGTGCCGACGCCGCGGCTGCGGAAGGTCTCGCTGGCGAACCAGAGCCCCTCGACGTTGGGCGCGCGCCAGTGCGGCCGGTACTTCCCGACCAGCCCGGGCATCTGGATCACACCGAAGCTCGGCTCGAACACCAGGTGCCGGCGCCGCCAGACCGGGTTCGCCAGGCCGGGCCACATCGTCTCGACGTCGCGTTCGAAGGCCTGCATCGTGGCGCGGCACCACTCGCGGTCGCGGCCCTTCGCGCCCGGGATGATCGCGCCCAGCACGTGCAGGTGCGTGCCTTCGGGCGAGCACGACGGATCCATCGCCGACTGGTCGAACATGAACCCGGAGCAGTCCGTCGACGGCGTCGCGGTCCACGTCGAGAGCTCACGCGGGTCGAACTGCGTGACCGGCTCCTCGGTGGCGAGGTAGAGCCCGAGCCAGGCGATGCGGAACTTGTCCTGCGCCAGGAACTCGATCTGCGAGGCGTACCACTCCGGGAGCACGCTGCGCGGCACCACGTTCAGCACGTGCCACACCGGCAGCGTGGAGATCACCGCCGGGGCCTCGAGGATCTCCTCCTCGAAGAACTCGTTGGGCAGTACCCGGGGTTCGCGGGCGACGGCGACACCTTTCACCGCACCGTTTTCGACGATCACACGCTCGACCGTGGTTCCCAGGCGCAGCTCCCCACCGTGCCCGGTGATCGCGTCGGCGAGGTCGCGCCACAGCCCGTCCCAGCCCTGGCCGGGCCAACACGAATAGGCGGCGGTGTTGCGCTCCTCGTAGTGCATCTTGCGCACGTAGAGGTTGTCGCTGGCGGAGTGGTCGTACCAGTTGTCGGTCATGCACTCCAGCACGGAGATGAACTCGAACAGGTCCACGACGCCCTGGTCGGACGTGTGCTGGTGGATCCACTCACGCAGCGACCGGTCGTCCCAGTCGTCGAGCTCGGAGTACGGCGTGTCGGCGAGTGCCTTGATGACCTTCTTCAGTTCCGCGCGGTCGGTGTAGCGGTCGCGGATCGAGCCCCAGCCCGACCCGTTTTCCCAGATCGGCATCTCCTTGCTGACCTCGCCGTGGATCAGCTCCTTGCCGACGTGCTCGAACACCTTGGTGAGGCCGGATCCGCCGTCTTCGATCAGGTGCCCGCCGAGGTTGACGGTGAACCCCTCGTCCGGCACCGCCATCGCGCGGCCACCCGGATACGGGCTGCGGTCGAGGACGACGACCCGCTTGCCTTCGCGCGCGAGCAGCGCCCCCGCGCACAGGCCGGCGGCGCCCGCCCCGATCACCACCACGTCGTAACTCGACACGGCATCACCTTTCTTCGCCGCAGTCGCGGTCAACGCACTGTCGCGGCTGGGTTTTCCGGCTTGTCCACCATCGAGTACCCACGCTAGTTTGTCAAACGGTCGGTAGATAGAGCGGGGAGTCGCCGATGACAAGCAGATCCGCCGGTTCCGTCCGGCCCGTGGCCGCCACCACGCTCGGCGATCTGGTGCGCCGTCGAGGGCTGGCGCATCCCGACCGCGAAGCCCTCGTCTTCCCCGCTGAACGCGCCACTTACGGCGCGCTCGCCGGCCGCGTCCGGGAGTTCACCCGCGCGCTGCTGGGACTGGGCGTGCAACCGGGCGAGCGGGTGGGGATCCTGCTGCCCGCGTCGGTCGATCTCCTCGCGATGCTGGTAGCCGCCACCGAGGCCGGCGCGATCGCGGTGCCGGTCAACGCGCGGTTCAAGTCGGTGGAGCTCGAAGGCATCATCACGCACTCGGGGATGCGGGTGCTCGTGACCGCTCCGCCGCGGGCCGGCGAGCCGGACTTCGCCGAGCTGCTGCGCCGGACGTTTCCGGGGCTCGCCGAGGGCGCTGCTGCCGAGCTGGAGCACGTCGTGCAGCTGGGCGGTGCGGGTGGCGGCGGGCTGATGTCCTCCGCGGAGTTCTTCGCGACTGCGTGTCCTGCTGCCGAGGCCGACCGGGCGGCGGCGAGCGTGCGGGTCCGCGACACCGCCTTGCTGGTTTACACGTCGGGGACCACGGCCGCGCCCAAAGGCGCGATGCTGAGCCACGAAGCCCTCACCCGCCTGGCCGACGGGATCGCCGGCGAGCGGATGCCACTGACCGCAGACGACCGGGCGTGGACGGCGATCCCGCTGTTCCACGGTGGCGGGATCACCTTCGCCCTCACCTGCCTCACGGCGGGCGCCACCTTTGTGCACCCGCGGTTCTTCGATCCCGCCACGACGTTGGACCTCTTGGTCCGCGAGCGCGTGACGATCGCGCTCGCGGCGTTCGAGACGATCTGGCTGCCGGTGCTCGACCGGCCCGACTTCGCCTCGTACGACCTGACGCGGATCCGGGTCGTGATGGTGGTCGGCGTGCCCGAACGCCTCCGCTCCATGGCGGCGCGGTTCCCGGACGCGGTGCACGTGTCGTGCGTGGCAATGACGGAGTCCGCCGCGTTCCTCACGCTCAACCGGCTCGACGACCCACCGGACAAACGCGCGGAAACCGGCGGGCATCCGATGCCCGGGATGCAGTGCCGGGTCGTCGATCCGTCGGGTGACGACGTGGGCCCCGGCGTGCCCGGTGAGCTGCTTTTCCGTGGCGCCAACACGTTCGACGGTTACTTCCGCGACCCGGACCTCACCGCGCGCGTGTTCGACTCCGCTGGCTGGTTCCACACCGGCGACCTGGTCGTCGAGGTGCCGGCGGCGTTCGTCCAGCTCAAACCCGGGTGTTCGGCGACCGAGCAGGAACTGATCGACCACTGTGTCGGGCGGATCGCGTCCTACCGGGTGCCGCGCTACGTCCGCTGGGTGACCGAGTGGCCGATGTCGGGGACGAAGATCAAGAAAGTGAAACTGCGCAAGAGGATCGCGGACGAGCTGGCGGCCGCCGGCATCACGGAAGCGCCGCGGGCGCGCCGATAGTCGCTCTGGAGGGGTCATGTCCACCATCCCGGATCTGCTCGACCGGTGCGCCGCCGAGCGCGAAGTCGTGTTCCCCGACGGACGGCTGAGTTATGGCGAGATCGCCACCGAGGCCCGGCGGGTGGCCGGATCGTTGTGGTTTAGCGGGATCCGGCCCGGTGATCACGTCGGTGTGCTCGTGCCCGGCGGGATCGCGAGCGTGACGACCTGGCTGGGGATCGCGCACCTGGGCGCGGTCACCGTCCCGATCAACCCTCGGCTCAAGGCGGCTGAGCTGGCCTACGTCGTGGAGCACGCGGACCTGCGGCTGTTGTTCGCCGACACCTCGCTCGGGCCGGCGCTCGCTTCGGCGCTTCCCGGGCTCGCTGATTCTTCCGCGCTTTCCCTGCGCGTGGCGCCGGTGTTGCGTGCGATCGTCGCCGTGGACGACGGTCCCGCACCCGCCGGCTGGCTCTCGCGCGCGGCGTTCTCGGCGAACTCCGCCGACGCGGCCACGGTCGCCGCGGCCCGTTCCGATGTGCGACCCGACGATCCCGCGTTGATCCTCTACACCTCGGGCACCACCGCCCGGCCGAATGGCTGTGTGCACGACAACGCTTCCCTGGTGGCGGAAGGCGAAGCCGTCGCCGAACGGCTCGGCCTCACTTCGGCGGACCGCTTCTGGACCGCCCTGCCGATGTTCCACTGCGGCGGCTACGACGTCGTCCTCGCGGCGCTGGCGGCCGGCTGCGCGATGGTCCACACCGGACCGTTCGAGCCGGGTCTGGCGTTGCGTCAGCTGTCCGAAGAACGGTGCACGGTCGCGTTTCCGGCGTTCGAGACGATCTGGCTGCGCGTGCTCGACCACCCCGAGTTTCCTCGTACCGACTTGTCCGCGCTGCGCCTCGTGCTCAACGTCGGCGCCCCCGAACGGCTTCGCGCCATGCAGGTCCGGATCGCCCCGGCCGTCCAGATGTCGTCCCTCGGCTCGACGGAGTCCCTCGGCTTCTGCTGCGTCGGCTCCCCCGACGACCCGGCTGACGTCCGCGCCACCACGAGCGGAAAAGTGTTGCGGCACATGGAAGTCCGCGTCGTCGACCCTTCGACTCGCGCGCGGGTCCCCGCGGGCACCCGCGGCGAACTCCAGTTCCGCGGCACCTCCCGCTTCTCCCACTACCACCGCGACCCCGCGCTGACGGCCGAACGCCTCGACCCCGCCGGCTGGTTCTCCACGGGCGACCTCGTCGTCGCCGACCCCGCCGGCCGCCTCTCCTTCGTCTCGAGGCTCAAGGACATGCTCAAAGTCGGCGGGGAAAACGTCTCCGCCGCCGAGGTCGAAGGCTGCCTCGCCGACCACCCCGCCTGCGGCGTCGTCCAGGTCGTCGCCGCCCCGGACGCCCGCCTCGGCGAAGTGGCCGCCGCCTTCATCCAGCTCCGCCCCGGCGCCGGTGCCACGGAACGCGCCCTGATCGACCACTGCCTCGGCCGCATCGCGACGTTCAAGGTGCCGCGCTACATCCGCTTCGTCACGGACTGGCCGATGTCGGGCACCAAGGTGCAGAAGTTCCGCCTGCGGGAGGTAATTGCCGAGGAACTCCGCGCCGCGGGCATCACGGAAGCGCCTCGGCTTTCGTCCCGTTCGACGGAGACCGGGTAGACCTCAATTTCCCGGCCGTTTCACCGCCTGCCCCACCAAAAACGTCTCCACCCGCTCCACCCCGAGCCGCGCCAGATCCTCCGTGACGAACCGGTACAGGTGATCCAGATCGCGCAGCCAGACGGCGGCGTGGAGGTTGGAGCTGCCGGTCGTGGCGAGGGCGCCGTGGACCGCCGGGTGCTGGGCGAGGGTGCGGCCGGCGTGGTCGAGCTTCGCGGGTGGGACCTGCATCGTGATGTTCGCGTCGATGCGGAGGCCGAGGTGGTGCGGGTCGACGAAGGTCTGGGTGAGGAGGCGGCCGTCGGCGCGGAGGGTGGCGAGGCGGCGGCGCACGGTGGACTCGGGGTGGCGCACCTCGGCGGCGACGGCGGCCCCGGGCAGGCGGGCGTCGCGCGCCAGCGTGGTGAGGATCGCGGAGTCGACGGAGTCGAGGTCGCCGGTGGCGGCCCGGGTCGACACCACCGTGAGGTCGGCTCGTTCGGTCTCGGTGAGCACGTCGAGGCGCCAGTCGCTCGCGTCGGAGAAGACGTGCATCACGGTTTCGGCGTGGATCTCGGTGACGGCGGTCGTCGCGGGGAGCTGGCGGAAGACGAGGGCGTTGCGGCGGCTCGGGTCGGAGACGACGGCGGCCGAGATCTCGTCGCCGGCGTGCGAGAGGTCGAGGTAGAGGACGTCGTCGCGAGCCGCGAGGGCGGCCGTGACGGCGTCGATCTTGCCGCGCAGCACCCGGATCCGCAGCAGGGTCGCGCCCGGCAACGCGGCGCGGGGCCGGGTGGCGACCACGCGCACGACGCCGTCCAGCAACACGCGCAGCCGCCGGCGGACCGCGCGCTGGTTCAGGCGAGCACGGCCGCCGCGCGCTCGATCGTCACGCGACCGTCGCACTGCAGAGCCGCGATCAGCCGCAGATGTTCGTCTCCGAGGACGGCATCGCTCACCATCACCCCATGATGGCACTGAGTTCGATCAAGAGAGCCGCCGAAACACCTCACCAGCGCCCACCCGGGAGCACGCTTGGCCCGTGACAACCACCCTGATCGACGGCATGATCACCGCGGCCCGGGAAGCCGGCCGCCGCCTCGCCGCCCGGCCCAGGCCCGCGGCCCCCACCACCTTCACCGAGTTCCGCGAGACCTTCGACGCCCTCGAACACTCAGCCGAAGGCCCGCTGCGCGCGAGTCTCGCCGCACTGCGACCCGGCGTGGAATGGGCCGACGAGATCGACACCACCCTCCCGCCCGGCGAACAACGCTGGGTCGTCGACCTCGCCGACGGCGCCGTCCAGTACCTGCGCGGCCTGCCGTACTGGTGCGTCAGCATCACCCTGGTCGAGGACGCCACCCCGGTCGCCGCCGTGATCCACAGCGAAAGTCCGCGACGAGACCTACCACGCGGTGAGGGGCCTCGGAGCGTTCCTCGACGGCGAGCGCCTCACCCCGTCGGCCACTGCCGAGCTCCCGGTCACGCTCGTCGGCACCAGCCAGCCGCCCTTCATCACCACCCAGCCGAACGCCGCCGAGCAGGCCGGCCGCTCGCTCTCGGCCGTCCTCTCCCACGTCGGCGCGGTCCGCAACTTGGGCCCGACCTCCCTGCAGATCGCCGACGTCGCGGCCGGACGCATGGACGGCTTCCGGCTGTACGGCCGCGACGCGGGCAACCTCCTCGGCGCGAGCCTGATCGCCCGAGAGGCCCGGCGCGGTCGTCACCGATGCCGACGGCACCCCCTGGCACCCGCGGGCCACCTCGTTCCTCGCCGCGCCGGCCCAGCTCCACGCCGCCCTGCTCGACCTGTTGAAGAACGCCTGATCACGCCCGCCACCCTCAGCCGACAGGGGCACCGATCAGCTGGCCGACGCCGTAGGTGACTGCGACGGCGAGCGCCCCGAGGACGAGCTGCCGCAGTCCGGAGTGAACCAACGGCCTTCCGGTCAGCTTGCCGACCGTCATCCCCCCGGCCAGCAGCGCGACCGCCGTCAGAATCAGCGACACGACCAGCGTGCTCGCGCCGAGCAGGTACGGCAGCAACGGAAGCAGCGCACCGATCGAGAACGCGACGAACGACGCGCCACCCGCCAGCAGGGCGGACGGCAGGTCCTGCGGATCGACGCCGAGCTCCTCGCGCGTGTGCAACCGCAGCGCCTGGTCCGGGTCGCGCGCGACGGCTTCGGCCATCCGGCGGGCGGTGTCGTCGTCGGCACCGTAGGAGACGAAGCGGCTGACCAGCTCGTCGTGCTCCTGCTGCGGGAAGCGCGCGTGCATGTCGGCTTCGAGCGCGACCTCGGCGTGCACGAGCTCGTTCTGGTTGGTCACCGACACGTACTCGCCCGCGCCCATCGAGAACGCTCCCGCGACCAGTCCCGCCAACCCGGTGAGCACGATCGTGTGCGGTGCGACGCCGCTGCCGCCGACGCCTGCGAGGAGGGCCGCGTTGGTGACCAGGCCGTCCACCGCACCGAACACGGTCGGGCGGAGCCAGCCGCCGGAGACGTCTCGGTGGCGGTGGGCCCAGCCGGTGGTCGCGGCCCGGCGACGGTCGGGGTCGGAGCGTTCACTCATGCCCCGATTCTCACCGGGGCGGTCCAGGCCCGCCTGCCGGAAACCGGCCGGTCTCGCTGTCGGGACGCGTCGGGGCAGCCCCGGGCTGGCCGAGAGCTCGCCCCGCGCGGGAGCGAGCGCTCGCACGGCTCAGCCGGCCAGCGACGCCTGCACGGTGATCTCGGGACCGCCCGCCAGCGCGCGGCTGACCGGGCAGCCGGCCTTGGCCTGCGCCGCGTACTCCTTGAACTGCTCCTCGTTGACACCGGGCACGCGGCCCTCCGTCACGAGCTCGACCTTGATGATCGTCGGCGCGCCGTCCACCGGGCGTAGGGTGACCGAAGCGTCCGTTTCGATCGACTCGGCCGGGAATCCCGCACTCGCCAGCGTGTTGGCCAGCGCCATCGAGAAGCACGACGCGTGCGCCGCGGCGATAAGCTGCTCCGGGTTCGACCCGGGGCCGTCCTCGAAGCGCGACTTGAAGGTCACGCTCCCGCTGATGCTTCCTCCCCCGGCGGTGAACTGCCCGGACCCGGTGGGAAGGTCGCCGTTCCAGTTCGCGTGCGCCTTAGAGACGGGCATGCGTCCTCCAGAATCGTCTTGGGTGTCTGATGCCCGGCAGAGCCGGGCAGCCACAGTCAATCAGTCGGGGGCCGCGTTCGCCAAAGTTCGGCCGCTGCCGTCCCACGGGTTCCCTAGGCTGGGCGCGGTGGCACCCACCTGAGGAGGAGCCCGGCCCATGCGCGCGATCGTCGTCCTTTTCGACACGCTCAACCGCCGGTACCTGCCGCCGTACGGGGCGACGGGTGTGCAGGCGCCGCAGTTCGAGCGGCTGGCCGAGGCGGCCGTGACGTTCGACAACTGCTACGCGGGCAGTATGCCGTGCATGCCGGCGCGCCGTGAGCTGCACACCGGCCGGTACAACTTCCTCCACCGCTCCTGGGGGCCGCTGGAACCGTTCGACGACTCGGTGCCCGAACTGCTCTCGCGCAACGGCGTCCACACCCACCTCGTCACGGATCACCAGCACTACTGGGAAGACGGCGGCGCGACCTACCACAACCGCTTCGACACCTACGAGTTCTTCCGCGGCCAGGAAGGCGACCGCTGGAAGGGCCAGGTCGCGGACCCCGACATGCCGGAACCGGCGGTCGGGGCGCGGCGGGCGTCGGCGATGATCCGCCAGCACTGGGTGAACCGGCAGCACTTCCTCAAACCCGGGCAGCACCCACAGACACTCACCGTCGACGCCGGCCTGGAGTTCCTCGACACCAACGCCGGCGAGCAGGGCTGGTTCCTCCAGATCGAGTGCTTCGACCCGCACGAACCGTTCGTCGCCACCGAGGACCACCGCGCGCGGTACTCCCTCACTCACGAAGGCCCGGAGTACGACTGGCCGGGCTACCGCAGGGTCACCGAACAGCCCGGCGACACGCTGAAGGTCCGCGACGAGTACCGCGCCCTGCTGTCCATGTGCGACAGCTCCCTCGGCCGCGTCCTCGACGCGATGGACACCCACGCGCTGTGGGACGACACCCTCCTCATCGTCTGCACCGACCACGGCTTGCTGCTCGGCGAGCACGGCTGGTGGGGCAAGAACGTCCAGCCGTGGTACGACGAGAACATCCACACGCCCCTGTTCGCCTGGGACCCGCGCAGCGGCGCCCGCGGCGAGCGCCGGGCCGAACTCGTGCAGACCGTCGACTTCGGACCGACACTGCTCGACTTCTTCGGCGTAGCAAGGCCTGCCGACATGCAAGGCCTCCCGTTGACAGGCTCCACCACGCGGGACGCCTGCCTGTTCGGCAGCTTCGGCGCCCACGTCAACGTCACCGACGGCCGCTACGTCTACCTGCGAGCCTCGGCCACCCCCGCCAACGCGCCGCTGTTCGAACACACCCTCATGCCCACCCACATGAACACCCGCTTCTCCCCCGCCGAGTTGCGGGACGCCGAGCTGATCCCGCCCCTGCCCTTCACCAAAGGCGCCCCCGTACTGCGCATGCCCGGCTACGCCTGGGGCGACCCGCACGCGTTCGGCACCCTGCTGTTCGACCTCGAAACCGACCCCGGCCAAACCCACCCCCTCCTCGACGACGACCTCGAACTCACCATGGCCACCCACCTCGTCGAGCTGATGCGAGCCGCCGACGCACCCCCGTCCCAGTTCGAACGACTCGGCCTGCCCGCCGACGGCCCTGTCACGCGCGAGCACCTCCTCGTCCGCGCCCAACGCGAGAACGCCCTCGCCGTACTCGAGGACCTCCCACCGGCGGCCGAGCTCGGCTCCGCCGTCCTGACCCCGATCGGCTCACTGGCCCCAGACGCCCACGAGATCCTCGTGCGCCACCTGCCGATGCTCGCCAACGCCGACTTCGCCGCCTCCGTCGCGACGCTGTCCGTGTGGGAACTGGCCGCCACGACCCCCAGCCTGACGGCCCGAACCCTGCGCTCACTCGACGCGGAGCTGTCGCAGCCGAAGATCCACACAACTTCCTGACAGGATCCGAAAGATCGTCACCCAGGATGGGCCCGCGTGGCGGCGGTGGCGCCGCCGACCGTCCTGGGAGGCGCAACGTCCTTGTACAAGGGAAAAGTCACAATCAGGCGGGCCCTCGCCGTGGCCGCGGCGCTGCCGGTGCTCGCGGCGATGACCGTGGCGGGCGCCCCGGCGGAGGCCGCACCCGGCACTTCGGACATCACGGGACTTCAGGCCCAGATCCACGACGGCACCTTCCTGAGCGACCACGGCGTGCGGACCGCGTGTGCGGCCAGTTGCCAGGCCGCCGTCGTCACCGAGAGCCCCGGCTCGGCGAAAGCGTTGTCGACGACGACTCCGGTCGGTCTCGGGGCCACGGACCTCGCGCGCACCTACTCGCTGCCGGCCGCGGGAGTCGGGCGCAACGGCACGATCGCGGTGATCAGCGCGGGCGCGAACACGCACCTGGAGTCGGATCTGGCCGTCTACCGCAAGCAGTACGGGCTGCCCGCGTGCACGACAGCGAGCGGGTGCCTCACGATCACCGACTTCCACGGCGGGCCGCCGGTGCGGCCCGGGACCACCGACGAGTTCAAGAAATCCGAGGAGGACTGGGCCGTCGAGACGTCGCTCGACGTCGACATGGCCTCGGCGGCGTGCCCGGCCTGTCGCATCACGGTGGTGCAGACGCCGGACCTCGACGCGACCGGTGAGCTCGATCCCGACGAGAAGGCTGCCGACTACGCCACGGCCTACCAGACGGGCGGTCCGCCTCGGCGCGAACGCCGTGCGCCTCAGCGACATCGAGGTCCTCGACTCGGCCACGATCGACGCGCCCTACAGCAAGGCCCTGAACCACCCGGGGGTGCCGCTGTTCGCGTCGATCGGTGACGTCGGCAGCACCGACGCGACGGCGGTTTCGGGTTCGGTCTCGGCTTCGGCCAAGAGCAAGGCCGACACGAGCTTCTACACGTGGCCCGCCGACCTGCCGTGGGCGGTCGGCGTCGGGGGCACGGCGCTGAAACCCGTCGACGCGGCGCGCACGAAGTTCACGGAGCAGGCGTGGCACAACCTCGGCGGCGAGTGCGCCCGGACGTTCCCGCCCGCCGCAGGCCAGCCCGCTTCGATCACCGCGAACTGCGGTGGGCACCGCGCGTCCTCCGATGTCGCCGCCATCGCCAACCCGGCGAACGGCCCGGCGGTGTACGACACCTACGCGCCCTTCACGGGCAAGCCGCAGCACTGGATCGTCAGCGGCGGTACCAGCGCTTCGTCGCCGTTCGTGGCCGCGTGGTACGTACGCAGCAGCGGCCACACCACCGGGGCGACGGGCCCGAGCGCGCTGTACGGCGCGCCGGCCTCGGCGTTCCACGACGTCACGACCGACGGCGCGGCACCGTCGGTCTGCCAGGGGCTGGGCTGGGGCCCGAAGGTGTGCCAGGCCGGCCCCGGCTGGGACGGCCCGACCGGCCTCGGCTCGCCGCACGGCCTCGGCCGGTTCTGAGCCGAAGCTGAACCCAGGGTGGCCGCGGTGGCGTCCCTCTGCGGCTTAGGTCTCCGCGAAGAAGTCCCGCAATGCTTCGGTGACAACGTGCGGTTGTTCCTCCGGCAGGTAATGGTCGCTCTCGACGGCGAGCGTGCGCAGGTCCGTCGCGTACTCGCGCCACGCGGCGGGCACGTTGTAGGAACGGCCGACGAAGCTGCCGCTCCCCCACAGCGCCAGCAGCGGGCTGGTGACGAGCCGGCCCGCTGCCGCGTCCGCGTCGTCGTGCTCGAGGTCGATGCCCGCCGCGGCGCGGTAGTCCGCACACGAAGCGGCAATCGCCTCCGGCGCGGAGAAACACCGCACGTACTCGGCGACGGCGGCGGGATCGAAGGGCGCGCCGCCGTCGTGGCGGGAGTTCATGCGCGAGGTGACCCAGAACTCGGGGTCGCCGGCGAGCAGCCGTTCGGGGATCCCGTTGCCGGCGGCGAGGAAGAACCAGTGGTAGTAGCCCAGTCCGAAGTCCTTGTCGGCGTGCTGGAACGCGTACCGCGTGGGGACGATGTCCAGCACCGCCAGCGCCTTCACCGCTTCGGGCGCGTCGAGCGCGAGCCGGTGCCCCACCCGCCCGCCACGATCGTGCCCGGCGACGGAGAAACGGTCGAAGCCCAGTTTCGCCATGACCTGGAGCTGGTCGTCCGCCATGGCCCGCTTGGCATATTCATGGTCGCCGCCGGCCGGCTTGTCGCTGTCGCCGTACCCGCGCAAATCGGTCAGCACCACGGTGAACTCCTCCGCCAGCCGCGGCGCGACGTGGTGCCAGATCAGGTGCGTCTGCGGATAACCGTGCAGCAGCAACACCGGCGGCCCCTCCCCGGCGACCGCGCAGTTGATCCGCACGCCCCCCGCGTCGACCCGCTGGTACCCGAACTTCTCCGGCAAGGGAACACTCATCGAGACCTCCGGTGGGGCGGCTTCATGATCGACTGTATCTCGACCTCGATTCGTCGCGGGCCAGGATCGGCCGGTGCATCGTGCCGGCCTCAGGCCGGCGCGCCGTCGCGACGGTGAAGACCAAGTTGAGTACTCCGACCGGGGCGAAGGTGAAGAACCACCACTTCAAGCTCTTCGGAGAACAGACTGTGATCAGTTCGTGGCCACCGCGTTTACCGAGGCTGTTGTGACGCTTGTGAGGGCGGCCAGTCGCTCGCTGCGGTCGGGACGAGGCGGTTCAGCACCGGCCAAGCCGGCCGGTGCAATTGCCCATCATGTCCGATACCCGCCCTACGCTGGGCGCATGCCCTCACTGTTCGAGCACGCCGGCGGTGAAGCCGCCCTGCACCGGCTGGAGCAGGTGTTCTACGACAGCGTGCTGGCGGATCCACTGCTGCAGCCGCTGTTCGGCGCGGGACAGCCGCGGCACGTCGAGCACCTGACGTCGTTCACGGCCTAGTCGTTCGGCGGGCCGGACCGCTTCTCGCGCGAGCTGGGGTTCGCGCACCTGATCTCCGTCCACCGGGGACTGAAGATCACCGAAGCCCAGCGGCAGCGGTTCGTCCAGCTCTACCTCGCGGCCCTCGACACCGCGGGGATGCCCCGCGACGCGCCGTTCCACGACGCAGTCCGCGAACACGTCGAGTTCGGCTCCCGGGTCGCCCTGCAGAACTCCCACGCCGAGACGGCCGCCGACCTCCACCCCCTGCGCGAGGTCCCCCACTGGACCTGGGCAGGCGACGACCCGCAGTAGCCGTGACATCATCGGAGCCGCCGTGATCACGTGTGGAAGGGCGGCCGGTGGACTACGAGCGCGCTGTCGGTGAGGTCTGGGCGGCCACGAGGCCCCACATCGGGGCCGGCAAGGTGGCGGACTACATCCCCGACCTGATCTGCGTGGACCCGGGCCAGTTCGGGTTCGCGGTGGCGACCGTCGACGGCGAGCTGCACCAGGTGGGCGACGCGGAGGTGCCGTTCTCGATCCAGAGCATCTCGAAGGCGTTCGCGCTCGCGCACGTGCTCGGGCACGACGACGCGTCGATCTGGAAGCGCGTCAACCGCGAGCCGTCGGGTACGCGGTTCAACTCGCTGATCCAGCTGGAGATCGAACGCGGCGTGCCGCGCAACCCGTTCATCAACGCGGGCGCGCTGCTGGTGACCGACCAGCTCCTCGCGGACACCGGCGACGCCTGTGGTGCCCTGTGCGCGTTCCTGGCCGCGGAGACCGGGAACCCCGGCCTCACCTACGACCCGGCGATGGCCGAGTCCGAGACGCGCACCGGGAACCGCAACCGTTCGCTGGCCTACCTGATGGCCGACTTCGGCAACGTCCTCAACCCCGTCGACGAGATGCTCGGCCACTACTTCCGCCAGTGCTCGATCATGGCTTCGTGCGTCGAGCTCGCCCGGGCGGGGCTGGTCCTGGCGCGCCACGGCGTCCGTCGCGACGGCACGCGCCTGCTGTCGAAGCAGGACGCCCGGCGCATCAACGCGATCATGCTCACCTGCGGCACCTACGACGCCGCCGGCGAGTTCGCGTACCGCGTGGGGCTGCCGTGCAAGAGCGGTGTCGGCGGGGGGATCCTCGCGATCGTGCCGGACCGCTGCGCGATCGCGGCGTGGGGGCCGGGGCTCGACGAGAAGGGCAACTCCGTGTCCGCGGCGATGGCGCTCGAGACGTTCGGCAACGTCACGGGGCTCAGCATCTTCTGATGCCTCCGCTCAGGACTTCAACGCGGCCGCCACCAGCATCCGCAGCTCCGGCACGACCTCCTGCTCGAACCATGGGTTCCGCAGGTGCCACCCGACGTTCAGCGGCGACGGGTGCACGAGCGGGATCGTCGACGGCAGGTAGTCGCGGAACGACCGGACGGTCTCCGTGAGGCTCCACCCGCGCCCGGCGTGCAGGTAGTGCTTCTGCGCATAGCTGCCGACGAGCACCGTCAGCCGGATCTCGGGCAGCTCGGCGAAAATCCGCGGGTGCCACTTGTCCGCAACCCCGCGGCGCGGCGGCGCGTCACCGGAGGCCGCCTTGCCGGGGTAGAAGAAGTCCATCGGCACGATCGCGAACAGCCCGGGATCGTAGAACTCCTCGTCGGTCACCCCGAGCCAGCCACGCAGCTTCACGCCGCTGGCGTCGTTCCAGGGGATGCCGCTCTCCTGCGCCTTCCGCCCGGGCGCCTGCCCGATGAGCGCCACCTTCGCCGACGGCTCCGCGGTGTAGAGGGGCTCGTAACCGGCTTCCTTCGCCCACGCGTTGTCGGGGTCGGCGATGAGGTCGGCGCGGATCCGGTCGAGGTTCGTCATGGTCCGGCGAGAATATCCGGGCCCCTCACGCAGGCCAGAGCTGGATCAGCCAGCGTTCGACGCGCTCGGCGAACGTCCCCTCGGCCAGCTCCGTGGTCGCGGCGCGGCCGCCCTCGTGCACCCGGGCGTGGTGCGGACCGGGCCGGGCCAGGGTGCGCACGTCGGGCGACATGGCGGCAGTGACGGACTGCAGGCGCACCTGATCGGCCAGGTCGCACACGACCGCGAGGACCTGGTCCCATTCGCCGTGCGCCGCCGGCGGCTCGGCGTCCCACAGCTCCACCCGCACGGCCTGCTTGCCCGCGACGAGCACGACCGCGCCGACGATGGCGACGACGGGCGACACGGCGTAGAGCCGGAAGGCTCCGAGGACGGTGCCGTGAGACCGGTTGTCGGATTTGTTCACGGTCCGGACTTTTAGAGCCGGTTTTCCTTGCTGCACAATGGAAAGGTCCGGACAGCGAAGTTCGGCCCTGCGAACGAGGGCAGCCGCAGCCAACCTCGTTCGCAGGGCCGAGTTCGGCCTCGGCCCACGAAGGAGCCCGCGACTACCAGCGGAGCAGAGTTCGGTCGCGCGTCCTGGTGTCGATCCAGGTGATCCGGGGATATGAGCCCCGGCCGGCCACTGGGCCCCGCGCGTCGCGGTGTGCCGCGGTGCCCCCGGCAGGAGTCGAACCTGCGTTCCCGGCTTCGGACGCCGGAGTCGTGTCCGTTGGACCACGAGGGCTTCGCCGGGTTCGCGCCGGCGAGGTGCGGAGGATGCAGGAGTCGAACCCACGCGGGTGCTCAGCACACCCGACCACCGTTTTCGAAACGGCTGCCTTACCACTCGGCCAATCCTCCCTGGCCCGGCGGCACCGTGCCGCCGTCGTACGCGGAGGGCGCGCGGATCGAACGCGCGCCGGGACGTCGCGCCCCGGACCACGGATCAGCAATCCGCTGCCTTGCCACTCGGCCGGCCCTCCTCGTCCTGCGGTGCCCGGCTGCCCGTCGAGGGTTCGAACCTCGGTTGCCGGATCCAGAGTCCGGAGTCCTGCCGGTTGGACGAACGGGCATCGCGTGGTGCTCCCGGGCCAGGACTCGAACCTGGCTCTGCGGAACCAAAATCCGCCGTGTTGCCGGATACACCACCCGGGAAAGCGTGCCCTCGCCAGGAGTCGAACCTGGACTGTCCGGAGCCTGGGTCCGGTGCCTCTGCCGGTTGGGCTACGAGGGCGTGGGGTCCCCGCGCGGGGCCCGTCTTCGATGCAGCTGCGTGCGGTTGCGGGGATTCGAACCCCGACTGGCCTGGCGCTCGACCAGGTGCCTCTGCCGGTTGGGCTACAACCGCGTAGCGCGTGCGGGAGTCGAACCCGCGTCTTCGGCTTGAGGGGCCGGTGTCCGTTCCGCTGGACCAACGCGCCGTGGTGGTGACAGTCTTTTGATCAACCTCAGTCGAGTGCCCGCGAGTCGAACGCGGTGTCTTCCGCTCCCGAAGCGGATGGGTTCCCGTCTCCCTCGCACTCGTCGGCCGGGCACCCCCCTCGGGTGCCGGGCGCGCGCTCACGACGGGACTCGAACCCGCGATCGTCTCCTCGACAAGGAGCTGCCCTGGCCGCTGGGCCACGTGAGCCTGAAAACCTGCGTACCCCTGCCGGGAGTCGAACCTGGGACCTCCGGATTCGTAATCCGGCGCTCTGTCCAGCTGAGCTACAGGGGTGTGGCAGCCGATCCGGGTATCGATCCCGGTCCTCCGCCTTGAAGGGGCGGTGACCTAGCCAGCAGTCGCATCGGCCTTGTCTTGGTGTGTCGGTGGTGGGGGACGGAGTCGAACCGTCAAAGCCGCTGTAGGGCGTCCGGGTTACAGCCGGGTGGGCTCACCTGTGCCCAGTCCCACCGTGCTCGCCGCGGCCGGCGAGCGTGTTTCTGCTCCGCTGTGTAGTTGACAAAGACCAGGTAGTCGAGAAAGAACACGCGCCAACAAAATGAGCGCAGCACATCAACGAAATGGATATCCCACCAATTGTGGGTGCACGAAATAGAGAAAGCCGCCCGAATCGGTTTCCCGATGGGCGGCTCCCGGTCATGACGTCGACGACGTCACGGTGGGGAGCCCCCGATGCTCAGCAGCCGCGCTTCAGGCAGCATCGAGCTGCTGAGCCGCTCTTGCGGCATGCGCGGCGCGGCTGATCGAAGCGCATCCGACGAGCACAGCGCATCGCGCAGATCGCCCGGATAACGGCGCTGCGACCCTCGCTTCTCCATGCTCGCCACGATGGCTCCTTCTGAGTTTCTGTACTGGTTCCGATGAGCTCTTGCGTTCAGCTCCATCACATAATCGCGAACCCGCACCCGGGTGTCAATCTTTATTACCGGACCGATTTCACCGTCCGAGCGCCGCTTCCACGAACTGCCGGAGCACCGGCCCGTTCGCGCTCGGCAGGAACGCCAGCGCGACGGGGATCGCCGGCGCACCGACGATCGGGAGGAACCGCACCGTGGGGTGGATGTTGCGCCGCACCGCGACCTGGGGCACCACTCCCGCGCCCCGCGGCGACGCTCTCGATCCACTCGTCGAAGTTGGCCGTCTCGACGACGGTCTGCGGCCGCTGCCCCTCGGGCCAGGACCACGGGCCCGTGGTGCCGTTGACGACGTTGACCACCAGCGGCCAGTTCGGCACGTCGCCCCACGCCAGCTCCGCCCGGCCGGCGAGCGGGAACGTCTCCGCGAACACGGCGACCCGGTCCTCGTCGAACAGCTGCACGACCTGCAGCCGCGACGAACGCACCTGCCCGCGTACGAGCGCGACGTCCACCTTCTCCTGCTGCACCGCCGCGAGCGGGTCGTCGATGCGCACGAGGTCGACCGAACTGCCGGTGGCGTGTTCGAACCGCGCCACGGTCTCTTGCGCCCATGGCGTGGGCAGCAGCCAGCTGAACCCCAGCTTCACGGTGCCCCGGCGCCGCGCCGCGCTGACGCCTCGGTCGAGCTCCGCCAGCACGCGCTGGGTGTGCTCCAGGAACGCGCGGCCCGCTTCCGTCAGCTCCACGTGCCGCGACGAGCGGTCCAGCAGGGTGACGCGCAGCAGCTCCTCGAGCTGGCGCACCGTCCGGCTGAGCGCGGGCTGGGTGATGACGAGCTCCTGGGCCGCGTGCGTGAACGAAGCCAGCCGGGCCACCGACGCGAACCCGCGCAGGTGCCGGATTTCGATGCCGGCCGGTGTGCCCTCAACCATGCCCGCAGAGCATAGCCGCGGCCGGACGGGCATTTCCCAACGCGGCCGCGGGTGCCTAGCGTGGAGCCGAAGGGGTTCACGCGGCGAAGAGAGAAGGCGTTCGACATGCATGGCTCGCTGTCCGGGCTCGGGGTGACCTCGCCGGTCCTGGCGGCGCCGATGGCGGGCGGGGGTACCACGCCCGCCCTGGTGGCCGCGGCGGCGAGCGCCGGGAGCCTCGGCTTCGTCGCCGGCGGATACAAGACGGCCGAAGCCCTCGCCGAGCAGATCGCGCAGGTCCGCGCGCTGGGCATCCCGTTCGGGGTCAACCTGTTCGCCCCCAACCCGGTGCCCGTCGACCCGGACGCCTATCGCCGCTACGCCCGCGCGCTGCGGCCCGACGCCGACCGCTACGGCCTCGACCTCCCGAAGGCGATCACCGAGGACGACGACCACTGGGAGGCCAAGCTCGACCTCCTGCTGGCCGGCCCCGTCCCGCTGGTCAGCTTCACCTTCGGGCTGCCGGACGCGTCGGTCTTCGCCCGGCTTCGCCGCGCGGGCACGCTGGTCGCGCAGACCGTGACCTCCGCCGACGAGGCCCGGCCGGCCGCCGACGCCGGTGCGGATCTCCTGCTCGTACAGGCCGCGGCCGCGGGCGGGCACTCGGGCACGCTCACGCCCGACCGCGTCCCGCCGGCGGTCCCGCTGCCGCGGCTCCTCGGCGAGGTCGGGGCCGCCGTGTCGCTGCCCCTGGTCGGCGCCGGCGGGCTCGCCACTCCCGAGGCCGTGGCCGAAGCCTTGACCGCCGGTGCCACCGCCGTGGCCGTCGGCACCGTGCTGCTGCGGTCCGACGAGAGTGGCGCGTCGAAGCCCCACCGCGAAGCGCTGGCCGACCCGGCCCGCCGGGAGACTGTCGTCACGCGCGCGTTCACCGGCCGCCCGGCGCGGGGCCTGCGCAACACGTTCACCGACGACCACTCGTCCGAAGCTCCCGCCGGGTACCCGGCCCTGCACCACCTGACCAGCGCGCTGCGCAAGGCGGCCGTGCGGGCCGGCGACCCCGAGCGCGTCAACCTGTGGGCCGGCACCGGCTACCGGCACGCCACCGCCGAACCCGCGGCCGACATCCTCACGCGGCTCTCCCCCCGGCTCTGACCCACCCGTCAACCGGACGGGTGAGCTCGGCGACAGGTCGCCGGCCGCCGGAACGGGTACCCCACCAAGGCAACCCCCGATCGACCAGAGGAGAACGAGAACCATGGCACGAGTCCTGTTCGTCATGACGGGCGCCGACCACTGGACGCTCAACGACGGAACTCGGCATCCGACCGGGTACTGGGCCGAGGAGTTCGCCGCCCCGTACGCCGCGCTCAAGGACGCGGGCCACACGATCGTGGTGGCGACCCCGGGCGGCGTGGTGCCGACCGTGGACCAGGGCAGCCTGAACCCGGACATGGCCGGCGGTGCGGAAGAGGCCGCGAAGCTCGCGCAGGTCCTCGAGTCCGCCGGCGAACTGCGCGAGCCGATCGTGCTCACGGACGTGAACCTGTCGGACTACGACGCCGTCTACTACCCCGGCGGCCACGGTCCGATGGAGGATCTCTCCCACGACGCCGACTCCGGTGCCCTGCTCAACGCCGCGCTCGCATCGGGCAAGCCGCTCGCCGTGGTGTGCCACGCGCCCGCCGCGCTGCTGGCGACGCGCGACGAGCGGTGCGAGTCACCGTTCGCCGGCTACCGCGTCACCGGGTTCACCAACGACGAGGAGAACGCGGTCGGCCTGGGCCCGAAGGCGAAGTGGCTGCTGGAGGACGAGCTGGGCAAGCTCGGCGTCGCGTTTGAGCGCGGGCCGGACTGGCAGCCGTACACGGTCGTCGATCGCACCCTCTACACGGGACAGAACCCCGCCTCGGCCGCGCCGCTGGCCCAGGAACTCCTCAAAGCCCTGAAGTAGGCCCGAACGCCGGCGGGGTGCGCGGCTACGCGGGCTCCGCCGGCGCCTGCGCGAGCGAGAGGCTGTTCCCGTCCGGGTCGAGGACCACGACGTGGCGCACGCCGTTGGCGTAGGTCTCGACGGGTTCGTGTGTGATGCCGTGCGTGGCGAGGCGGGTGAAGATCTCGTCGAGATCGGTGACGCCGATGGTGACCACCGCCCGGCCCACACGCTCGGCGCGCCTCCCGCGCGTCGACCACGAGCCACGCGGCTTCGCCCAGCTGCCACAGGTGCTCCTCGCCGATGACCTCGTCGGCGGGCCGGCCCAGGAACGCGATGAACCACTCCAGGGCCCGGGGCAGGTCGCTCACGCACATGATCGTGTACAGCTCCACGGAACCACTCCTCTCGACGGCTGGCAGAGGGATAGACCACCGCCGCGAAAACTCATCGGTCCCGCGGGTCGCCCTCGGTCATCGCCCCGGCCACCTGATCGTGCACGGCCAGCACGCGGGCGTCGAGCTCCTCGACCGGCACGCCGACGTCACGCGCGAGCGCCTCGCGGAAGATGAGGTAACCCTTGTACGCCGCGACCATGAACACGTGCATCGCGATCGCGTCGCCGTCGGCGGGCAGGGCGCCGGTGGCCTGGTCGCGTTGGAGGGCGGCTCTCGTCTTCTCGATCTCGGGCAGGGCGTGGTAGTCCGGGTCGCCGTCGATCGCGAGCAGGGCCTCGACCAGCGTGGGTGCCGGGTTCGCGAGCGCGCTGCGGAACATCGCCTTGCGCCGGCCGAGGAACGACGCCTCCCAATGCCGTTTCGCGCCGACCGCCCATTCCCGGGCTCGATGGGCCACGGCCGCCCTCAGCAGCGATCGCCGGTCGCCGAAGTACTGGTAGATCTGGCCGCGGTTCACCCCGGAGCGGTCGGCGACCTCCTGCAGGTTCAGCCCGGCGAAGATCCCGTCGCGCTGAAGCAGATCAAAAGTCGCCTGGAGGAGGTCGGCCTCGGTGCGGGCCCGGTCGCGCCCGCGCCGGCTCGACGCCTGCCCGGCGGTGTCGTTCACATCATCTCCCGTGTGCGCTCTGCTCACCTGCCTCCGACCTCCCAGTCTAGTGATCGCTCACACGACACCCCGGCTCCGCAACGCGTCGAGCTCCGCGGTGGACAGGCCCAGCAGGCCGCCGAGCACCTCTTCGGTGTGCGCGCCCAACGTCGTGCCGGCCCAGCGGACGCTGCCGGGAGTCGCGCTCAGGTGCGGCAGCGGCGCGACCATCGGGACCTCGCCGAACTCCGCGTCGTCCACGGTGATCACGGAGCCACGGGACCGGCAGTGCGGGTCGTTCATCAGGTCGGCGACGCTCATGATCGGTGACGCCGGGATGTCGGCGTCGCTCAGCAGTTTCACCACCTCGTCGGCGGTCAGCCGTGAGACCCACTCGCTGATGAGCGGGTACAGCTCGTCCTGGTGGCGGATCCGGGCGGGGCGGTCGGCGAAGCGCGGGTCGTCGGCCAGCTCGGGCCGGTTCATCACGGCGGACAGGCGCCGGAACAACGAGTCGGTGCCCGCGTGCAGCGACACCCGGCGGTCGTCGGAGGTCACGAAGTCCGACGCCGGGACGATGGCCGGGTTCTTGTTGCCCAGCCGTTCCCGGACCTGGCGGTCGAGGCCGTAGGCGGTCACCGAGTCCTCACTGGACCGCAACGCCGCCTCGTACAGCGCCAGGTCGATGACCTGGCCCGAGCCCGAACCGTGATCGCGGTGGTACAGCGCGGACACGACCGAGAACGCCGCGAGGTAGGCGCTCATGTAGTCGATCACCGAGTATCCGCTGCGCACCGGCGGCCGCTCCGGCTCGCCCGTGGCGTAGGTCAGTCCACTGTAGGCACTCGCGATCCGGTCGAACGCACCGCGGTCGCGGTAGGGCCCGGTGAGCCCGAACCCCGTGAGGTACAGCAGGATCGCCCGCGGGTTGAGGGGCTGCAGGTGCTCGGGCAGCATGCGGTAACGCTCGAGCGTCGGCGGGCGGAAGTTCGTGACCACCACGTCGAAGTGCGGCACGAGCCGGTGGAACACGGCCTGCCCTTCGGACGTCCGGAGGTCGAGCGCCACGGACTTCTTGTTGCGCCCCTCCTGGAGCCAGCCCGGCGACCGCCCGCCGCCGCGGGTGAAGTCGCCGACCTTCGGGTCTTCGATCTTGACCACCTCGGCGCCGAAGTCGCCCAGGATCGTCGCCGAGACCGGTCCGGCGAGGACGGTCGCGGCGTCGAGGACCCGGACACCGGCCAGCGCGTCGCTCATCGTGTGGTTGTCCTCCGTGCTCGCGTCGGGATGCGGGGGTTCACTTGCCCTGCGCCGCGTCGATCACGAGCGACAGGTCGATCAGCTCTTCGGGCTTCACCGGGGAGTCGATCTGCAGCGTGTTCGGCACGGCCTGGTACATCTTCTGCAGGCTCGCCACCGATTCGGCGGGCACGTTGAAGTCGAACGGCACCGACGGCGCGATCCGCAGCGTGTCCACGGTCGTGCCGAGCTGCTGGGCCATCTTGGTCATCACGTCGGTGTCCTGGTGGTAGTCACCGGACAGGTGCGTGTTCACGGTCCGCTCCACCGCGCGGAAGAACGCGACGCCCGCGTCGCGGTGTTCGCCGAGCAGGTCGGTGGTCGCGAAGTAGCCGGCGATCTGCATGCTGTCCGGGTACCCGCCTTCGGCGTTGAACGCGGTGCCCGGCTTGATGCTCGCGGTGAACGGCGGGCCGAGAGTGGCACCGTCGATCGAGCCGTTGTTGAGCGCCTGGACCATCGCGGCGATGTCGCTGAACGGCGTCATCCGCACGTCGCCGGGCTTGAGGCCACCCTTGGTGATCAGGTCGTACAAGCCGTACTCCGACGGAGCCGCCAGGCCACCGGGGTTGACGCCGATGTTCTTGCCCTTCAACGAAGCCGGGTTGAAGTCGTTCGCCTTGCTGCCGTACTTGGTGCTCATGTAGACGCCACTGTCCGGCGAGGACGAAGCGACGCCGGAGACCCAGCGGATCGGGACGCCGTGGCGCAGCGCGTTGAAGACCAGTGCCTGCGCGCCGGCGTAGACGAGGTCGATCTTGTCCTGTCCCAGCAACGTGAGCAGGTTCGGCACGGTGTCGGTGACGAAGGTGACGTCGAGGTTCTCCTTGCCGAACTCGCCGTAGACCTGGGCGAGCAGCGCCGGCGCTTCGAGCTCCAGTTTGGACGGGATGCCGACCTTGAGCGAAGCCCGCTGCGCCAGCGGTTTCGGCGCGGGCGTGCCGGCCTTGCCCGACAGGCTCACGCCGGCCGGCAGCACGGACACCTGCTTGGCGTCGGTGGCCTGGTTCTGCTGCGACGACGGGGCACACGCGCTCGCGAACACCAGGCCGGCCGTGACGGCGGTGGCGCAGAGCGCCCGGGTGGTTCTGGACATGGCTCTCCTGAGGAAAACACGGGAAGGGGTGGGGGACGGGGAGGGACTCAGGACCGGCGCAGGCGCGGCCGCTGCTGGGGGACGGCGAACTTCAGCGCGAGGCTGACGAGGCCGGTGAAGGCCACGCCGATCACCCCGGCGATGATCACGCCGGCGTACATCGTCGCGGGGTCGAACACCTGGGAGCGCTGGAAGATCAGGTAGCCGAGGCCGCTGTCGCCCGACACCATCTCGATGCCGACGATCACGAGGATGCCGATGCCCGCGGTCAGCCGGATCGACGTCGCGATGGCGGGCAGCGCGGCGGGGAGGATCACGTGGCGCAGCAGCTGGGTGCGTTTCGCGCCGAGTACTTCCGCGGCGTCGCGGTAGCCCTGCTCGACCGACAGCACCGCGGCGGTGGAAGCGAGTACGACGATGAAGAACACGGACACGCCGACCAGGACGATCTGCGGCAGACCACCGAGGCCGAAGATGAGCAAGAACACGGGGAACAGCGCCAGCTTCGGCAGCGTGTACAACGCGACCAGCGTGTGTTCCAGCGCAGCCCGGGCGATCCACGACAGTCCGAGGAGGACACCGAGCGCCACGCCCGCGACGACGCCGATCCCGTAGCCGATCACGAGCTTGCGGACGGTGTCGACGATGGCGTCGGTCATCACGCCGTCCTGAATGGACTGCACGCCCGCCTGCCAGATCACGCTGGGGGCCGGGAAGAACCGGGTGTCGAGGATGCCCAACTGCGCGGTGAGCTCCCAGACCACGACGATCAGCACCGGGGTCGCCCAGGCCAGGGTGAGGGTCACGCCGCGGCGGCGCCGGGCGTGCCGCTGGGGCGCCAGCTCGGCGGGACCGGGCGTGCGCCGGACGAGCTCACGACCTCCGAGCTCCTCATGCGACGTCATGAGCGTGCTCACGTTCTTCCACCTCACCTTTCAGGAGCCGCCAGATGTGGTCTTCGAGGGCGCCGAACTCGGCCGCCGAACGCGCGGCGCGGGTGCGCGGCCGGGCGAACGGGACCTCGATGTCGTCGAGGATGCGCCCGGGGCGCGAGGACATGACGACGACGCGGTCGGCCAGCAACAGTGCCTCGTCGATGGCGTGGGTGACGAACAGGATGGTGCGCCGGTGTGCCTCCCACACCCGCAACAGCTCCTGTTGCAGGACCAGGCGCAGCTGCGCGTCGAGCGCGGCGAACGGCTCGTCCATCAGGAGGATCTCGGGATTCGCCACGAACGCCCGGGCCAGGGCCACGCGCTGGCGCATGCCGCCGGAAAGCGTGGCCGGGTAGGCGGATTCGAAGCCGGAGACGCCGGCGCGCTCGATCCAGTCGCGGGCCACCTCGTTCGCCCTCGGCCGCGAGACGCCCGCGATGTCGAGCGGGAGCCGCACGTTGGCGAGCACGGTCTTCCAGGGAAAGATGCCGTAGTCCTGGAAGACCATCGAGCACAGCGGCGAATCCGCGTCCGCACGGTCGATCACGATCTCGCCGGCCGAAGGCGCGGCCAGCCCTGCGACGATCCGCAGCAACGTCGACTTCCCGCAACCGGACGGGCCGACGATGGCGACGAACTGTCCTCTTTCGACGGTCAGGTCGACCGGGCCCAGTGCGTGGACCGCGTGGCCGCGGGAAACGAACGTCCGCTCGACGCCTGTCGCGCTGATCACGACGTCGGACATGCGGCCTCCTCTTGGTGGGTGTGGTCGAGGATCGTCGGAAAGGGTGCGCTCGCGAGCCACTCCCCCGCGGCCCGGTCGCCGTGCACGTGGTCGGCGAACGCCGTGGCGACCGCGGAGATCGCGGCCGCCGTCGGGCTGTTCGCGGTGGCGTGGTGTGGGATTCCGCCGAGCTGGTGATCGCCGTCGTGGACCACGGCGAGGTGCTTGAACCGCGAGCGCGCCCGGTCGTACGGCTCGCGGCGCCATTCGACGCCCTCGCCGCGGGCGCCGAAGTCACGCGTGCCCGTGACGACCAGCAGGGGCAGTTCGACCTCGTGCCAGGAGCCCGGCGTGAGCCCGCGGTCGCCGCTTCCCTGCGGTGACAACAAGATTCCGCCTGCGACGGCCGGGTGGGTGAAGGTCTTGTGGCCGGACAGGCGCGTGCCCAGGAGGAGCTGGGCAGTGTAGGCGCCGAACGAGTGCCCGGCGAGCAGTACGTGGTCGGGCCTCAGGTTCGGCTTGGCGGCGAGTGCGTCGAGCACCGCGTGCACCCGGTCGACCCGCGACAGCCAGTGTTCCGGGTCGAACAGCAGCGCGTGCATCCGTTGCTTGGCCACGGGATCCGCGGCCCAAGTTCGTTCGTCCACACCGGACAGGCCGAGCGCCGGACCCGCGAGCTCGAAGGCGTCGCGGAACTGCGGGTGCAGCACCGCGTAGCCGTGGGACGCGAGGTGGTGGCCGAGGCCCGCGTACCCGCGGTGGCTCCCGCCCAGTCCGTGACACAGGACGACGACCGGCTTTTCCCCGGCACCGTCCGGTTCTTGCGCGAAAACGGCGACCCGCTGCCCGTCCGCGGTCGCCCATTCGTCGACTTCGCTCGTGACGACCCGATGGCGTCCCGGCCGGGCCCACCGGGGGTCCGGGTGCTCGTTGCAGCCCACGCTGGCTCCTAACTAGCGACTTGTTAGTAACGTAATGCTAATTAGCGGACGTTGACAAGACTCGTCGCGGAAGTCACGGGGCGCGAGCACTCTCCGTGGCTGCGCAGTGAGCACCAGGACGAGAGCACCGACGGCTCCGCACCGTACTGAGCTGGGGTTTCGAACGACCACGGGCCGGGCATTCCGAAGCGAGGTGTCGAAAGGAAAACGCGATGAGCACCCCGGGCTGGCGAGAACCGACCCTCGCGACGCTGACCGACCGCCGGTTCTCCGACGAAGGCTGGATGTTCGAGCGCAAGCTCGACGGCGTGCGCGCGATCTGCGTGCGCGACGGCGGTACTCCGACGCTGTATTCGCGCAATCACAAGGTCATGGACAACGCCTACCCGGAGCTCGTCGAGGCGCTTGATCGGCAGGGCGGTCCGCGGTTCGTGGCGGACGGGGAGATCGTGGCCTTCGACGGGGACAACACCAGCTTCGCCGCGCTGCAGCCGCGTATCCACCTCACGGATCCCGCGCGGGCGAGGGCGACCGGCGTGCGCGTGTACTACTACCTGTTCGACCTGCTGCACTTCGACGGGCACGACGCCACGCCGTTGCCGCTGCGCGAACGCAAGACCCTCCTCGAAGACGCGTTCGAGTTCACGGATCCACTGCGGTTGTCGGCGCACCGCAACACCGACGGTGAGAAGTTCTTCGAGGAGGCCTGCCGGCGCGGCTGGGAGGGCGTGATCGCGAAGCGGGCCGACGCGCCGTACCACTCGGGGCGGTCGGCGGACTGGCTGAAGTTCAAGTGCGCCCACGGTCAGGAGCTCGTGGTCGGCGGGTTCACCGACCCGCAGGGCGCGCGACACGGCTTCGGCGCGCTGCTGCTGGGCTACTACGAAGGCCACGAGCTGCGTTATGCCGGCAAGGTCGGCACCGGGTTCGACGAAAAGCTGCTGGCGTCGTTGCACGATCAGCTGCGCGGGTTCGAGGCGGGCCGGTCGCCGTTCTCGGATGCTGTGCGCGAGCAGGGGACGCATTGGGTGCGGCCGGAGCTGGTGGCGCAGATCGGGTTCTCGGAGTGGACGCGCGACGGGCGGCTGCGGCACCCGCGGTTCCTGGGCCTGCGCGACGACAAGAAGCCGGCCGACGTGGTGCGGGAGAAGCCGTGATCGAAGTTTCCCATCCCGACAAGGTGTTCTACCCCGCGGACGGGATCACCAAGGGCGACGTCGTCGAGCACTACCGGGCGGTGGCCGATGTGATGCTGCCACACCTGCGCGGGCGGCCGCTGACGTTGCGCCGCTACCCCGACGGCATCGACGGCCAGGGCTGGTTCCAGAAGCACCCCGGCGAGCACTTCCCGGAGTGGCTGCACGTCGAACGCGTGCCGCGGCGCGGCGGGGGCTCCGACGAGTACGTGGTCTGCGATGACGCCGACTCCCTCGTCTACCTCGCCGGTCAGGGCACGGTGGAGTTCCACGTGTGGCTGTCCGCTGTGGACAACCCGGAGCAACCGGACCGGCTCGTGCTCGACCTCGACCCGCCGGACGGCACGCCCGTGGCGCGCCTGCGCGAGGTGGCGCGCAGGATCCGCGGCCACTACGAGAAGGCCGGCCTCACCGCGTTCGTGCAGGCGACCGGCGGCCGCGGCTTCCACGTCCTCGCCCCGCTCGACGCCCGCTCGGACACCGACGTCGTGCTCGAACTCGCCCGCGCGCTCGCCGATCGCGTGGCCGATGAGGACCCGGACCACCTCACCACGGCGCAGCGCAAGGACAGCCGCGGCGACCGGATCTTCCTCGACGCCAACCGCAACGGCTACGCCCAGACGTTCGTCGCGCCGTATTCCCTGCGCGCACGCCCCGGCGCGGCGGCCGCGACTCCGCTCGACTGGCGCGAGCTCGGCAAGGCGGACCCGGACGGCTGGCCGCCCGCGAAGCAGAAGCAACGTCTGGCGCGCAAGGCCGACCCGTGGCGAGATCTGGGGAAGCACGCGAGTTCCGCGGAGGCGGCGCTGGCTTCGCTGGGCTGACGCGCATCGCACCGGCGCCCGGCGGGCAGAACACCTGAGCGACGCCGGCACCAGGTGGACAGATCTCGCCGACCGCGCCGACACTGGTGTCATGGTCAGCCCACGGCCAGGCCCGATCCGGTGGCTGCGCTACGTCTACGGCGCGCGGCTGCCCGATGAGTACCGTCCGTGGGTGCTGCACGACGCGACCGCCCGGACCTGGGTGCTGCGGTTCGCGCTCCGCGTGTTCTTCGAGGCGCTGCCCTGGCTCACCGCCGGGTTCCTGCTGCTGGTGTTCCTCACGCCGCTGCCGGCGGGTCTGGTTCTGCTCGGGTTGCTGATGGCGCTGGTGCTGGGCCTGTTCCTCACCCTCGGCAGCGCCGACGAGCTCGCCGAAGTGCGTCTCGCCAGGCACGGCTTCCCCCCGAACACCGGCAAAGAAGTCCGGAAACGTCGCGGCGGTGCCGCAACCTGGCCGTGACGCCGTGGCAGGGCCCTGTCACGCCACCCGCCCCGGCCTCTCTCCGGGACCCACGTGCCCGTGCCGGCGTGGGCGCCGGTCGTTCGTGGGGTGGGCATGGTCTTCATCGCGCTCGTCGCCATCCTCGGCTTCGTCGCCACCAGCTGAAGCGCTACCCGCCGATGGTGACGGTGCGCCGCGCCGGGCCGTTGGCACTGCGCGGCACGATCGGGACGACGCCGAGGGCGCTGAGCACGGCGACGAAACCGTTTTCGATCTGAGTTTCGGTGCTGGGCCAGTAGCCGACGGTTTCGCACATGAACTCGTCGCATTGCTCGGGTGGCGGCCCGGCGCAGCCGGTGGCGAGCAGGACGACGGCGGCGGCCGCGGCGGCCAGGCGCAAACGTGACACGGCGGAACCCCTTCCCGGGCTCAGACGACGGCAGGCTGCCGGCGGCGGACGATCAGCGTGATCACGGCGATGGCCAGCAGGATCGCCACCACGGCCTGGTAGTACCCGGTGATCACGCTGATCAGGGCGCTCACCGCGCCGATCACCTCCATGGCCACCCCCAGCGTCGCCGCCCACGCGTGCCGCGCCAGGAACGCCGCGGCCACGGCGACGAGCACCGCGATCACGGGGTTCAGCACGAGCACGAGCCACACCGGCCCCGGCACGTCCTGGCCGTGGTCGAGGCGTTCGAGCACCGTGAGCAGCTGCACCACCCAGATCCCGATCGACGCGACGGCCTGCACGGCCATCACCCACCGCGCGGTCCTGACCTGCCACCCGCCCACGACGCACCCCTCCTCCGGTTGATCACCGGGAACGGTAACCACGGACGGCGGGAGCCCTCCCGAGTGTGTCTGCTACCTGTCGCGCGACTCCAGCACGACGGCGAGGTACCGCACCGCCAGCTCCTCGGCCCGGTCACGCCGCTCGACATCGCCGCGCCAGCGCCGGTACAGCTCGATACTCGCCAGCACCGCGGCCCCGGCTTCCTTCGTGTCGTACCCGCAGACGGTGGCCCGCAGCTCACGTGCCTCTTCCGGAGCGGCGAACTCCAGCCGGCGCACGCCTCGAGGAGGAACGCCGGCGCGCGCGGCGATCAGCGGCCCCAGGACGGTTTCCCTCAGGAACGCCAGGAATCCGAGCACGTCGAACAGCTCGCCGCGCCCGAGTTTCGTGGCCGCGTAGTGGACCCACACCCAGAACCGGTCTTCGAGCCACTGTTCGTCCAGCGGTTCCTTGGCGAGGGGTGCGGCGGCGAGGGCCCGGGTCAGCGTTCCGTCGCGCTCCCACAGGATCTTCGGGTCGCTCGTCCGCTCGCCGAAATCGGCCACCCGCACGAACTTGAAGTCCACGTGCAGCAGGCGCGGCCCGGTCAGGGTGATGACCAGCCGCGGTTCGCCGACGTGCTCGCCGGTGAAGCCCGCGACGAGGTCGACCCACGAGCCGATCAACGCGAACCTCTCGGCCATCACCGCATCGAACGCTTCATCGGCGACGACCACGAGGATGTCGACGTCGGAGTAGACGTCGGGCTCGCCATGGGCGATCGAGCCACCGACGGCCACCCCGGCCACGCGTGGGTCGCGGCCGATCTTCGGGAGCACGTCGTCAAGGAACTCGCGGTGCAGCGCGGGAACGGTCATGACCTTCCTTTCGGCAGGAGCAAAGTCGAGCAAAGTAGCACGAGACCGCTCCGGCCGGCACGCGAATAAGCGCTCAGCCCTCGTGCAGCGCCTCGACGATGCGGCCGGCCAGCGCCGCCATCTCGGGCGACCCGATGGTCACCACGACGTCGCCCCGCTGCACGCGCCGCACCACCTCCGCACACGCGACGGAGCCGGACTCGGCGTACACCTTGTCCTTCTCCGGCAACGGAATCGCGGCGGTGAGCGCCTCGCCGTCATAACCCGCCGCGACGGTCTCGCCGGGGCCGAACACCGGAAGCACCACCGCCTGATCCGCCAGGCTCAGCGAATCGGCCATCTCGCCGAGGAACTGCCGCACGCGGTACGCGCGGTTGGGCTGGCACACCACGACCAGCCGGTGCTCCTGCGCGACCGACCGCAACGCCGTCAGCGAAGCGGCCATCGACGTGTGGTGGCAGGCGTAGTCGTCGTACACCCGCACACCGCGCGCGACACCGCGCAGCTCGAACCGCCTGCGGACGCCCGGAAAACGGCGTAAGGCGCGGGCCGCGCCGGGGATGCCGAGGCGCTGCGCGGTGAGCAGCGCGGCCGCGGAGTTGAGGCCGAGGTGCTTGCCCACCACCGGCACGTGCACCGCGCCGACGAGGGCGCCGTCGAGCACGGCGTCGTAGCGGATCCCCGTGGTCACCGAAGAAAGCCCCACCACGACGAGGTCGGCGTCGTTGGCCTCGCCGTAGGTGTACACGGTCCGGCCTTCCGCCCGCAGCGCCGAGGTGAGGCGGCGGCACCGCTCGTCGTCGGCGTTGGTCACCACGAAACCGCCGGGGCGCACGCGGCGGCAGAAGTCGAGGAACGCCTGTTGCAGGCCCTCGACGTCGCCGTAAGTGTCGAGGTGATCGGAGTCGATGTTCGTGACCACCGCGACCTCGGGCGTGTAGGCGAAGAACGAGCGGTCACTCTCGTCGGCCTCCACCACGACGTGCTCCCCCGACCCGACGCCGCCGGAACCGAGCGTGCGGACGTCGCCGCCGATCACGTACGACGGGTCGGCCCCACCGGCGCGCAGCGCGATCGTGATCATCGCGGTGGTGGTGGTCTTGCCGTGCGTCCCCGCGACCGTGATCGCGCGGCGCCCCGCCAGCACCGCCGCGAGCGCCTCGGACCGGTGGAGCAGCGGCAGCCCCCGATCGCGGGCCTCGACGAGCTCCACGTGGTCGTCGGGGATCGCGGTGGAGTACACCACGGTGTCGGCGTTCCAGAGGTGCCCGGCCGAGTGCCGGCGGTGCACGGTGGCGCCCAGGTCTTCCAGCAACGCCAGGGCCGGCCGGTCGCCCACCTCGCTGCCGCTCACCGGCACCCCGTGGCGCAGCAGGATCTCCGCGAGGCCCGACATCCCCACCCCGCCGATGCCGATCAGGTACACGTGGCCCAGGTCCCGCACGGTCAGCTCGTTCATCACGCACCCTCTTGTGTCCGGTGAGGACTCGCTGTCCCCGGATTCGAGGGTGCGGCCGGCATGTCCCCGGACCGCGCGCTCTCTGTCGCGGCAAGGCAACAGCCGTGTGCCGATCCGTCAGCGCGGCACGGAGAACGGCTGCCGGTCCGGGTGCCCGGGCGCGGGCTGCGGCGCGGCGAGGACGACGGTGGTGGCGTCGGCCGGCAGCCGCGGGCCGCGGCGCTCGACCACGCACGCCGAGGCCAGCGCGTAGCCGGCCGCCGCGAGGAAGAAACCGCCGAGGCAGTCGCTGGGGCGGTGCCAGCCGACGGTGAGTGTCGCGACGCCGACCGCGACGATCCACGCCACGCCCAGTGGCGCCGCCACGAACCGCCCCACACGCGGCAGCACGAGAAGCAGCGCGAACACGCTCATCGCCGCCACCGTCACGTGGCCGCTGGGGAAGCTGTTGCTCGTGGAGTGGATGCGCTCGGCCAGGTTCGGCCGGTCGAGGGCGACCTTGAGCAGCTGGGCGAAGCCCGCGACCACGACCAGCAGCCCGACGGCCGCCGTCGTGCGCCGGTACGCGCGCCGCACCAGGCCGATCACCACGACCAGCACGAGCGCGAGGGTGAACAGCACCGGCACCGGGACCTCCAGCGGCAGCGGCACCTCCCCCGAGGCGCGGGTGAACGACGGGTCGAACGTCTCCAGGACCCGCTGGTCGGCCTCCTGACCGGACTCCGTGCGGACCAGCAGCAAGTACGTCACCCCCGTCGCCACGACGAGGAGGACGGCGGCCACCAGCCGCCAGGCGATGCTGAGCACTCGGTTGTTCACCCCGTCCAGCCTGCCAACGCTTCGTCCGCGGCGGGCCCGGGAAATGTCATGGGTCTGCAACAACTGCGCATTGGTTCCGCACGGAGCAGTCCCCTGTGGACGGACGGGGCCTCTCCTCACCCCACCCGCAGCGTGGTCCCCCGCGGGATCAACGTCGGCGCGAACCGGCGCGTGGTGGCCGGCACCCCGGCGCCCGCGTCGATCAGCAGGTCCACGGCCGCACCGGCGATCTCCGTGAACGGGACCCGGATCGTGGTGAGCGGCACCGGCAGGCGCGCGGCGAGCGGAATGTCGTTGTACCCCACCACGGACAGCTCTTCGGGCACGCGCACACCGGCGCGCTGCACGGCCGAGAGCAGCCCGACGGCGGTGTTGTCGTTCACGGCGAAGACCGCGGTGGGGCGCGGGTCGAGGGCGAGCAGGGCGCGCCCGGCGTCCTCGCCGCTCTCCATGCTGAACGTCGAGGGCAGCACCACTGCCGGGAGGCCGGCTTCGCGCAACGCGTCCTCGTAACCGGCCCGGCGGCCCAGCGCGCTGGACGCATACGCCGGACCTGCGACCAGAGCGACGCGGCGGTGGCCGAGGTCCAGCAGGTGCCGCGTGGCGAGGTAGCCGCCGAGGCGGTCGTCGCCCACGGCCGCGGCGCTGTCGCCGAACGTGCGCATCGCCAGCACGTGCGGCACCCCGCGTTCGAGCAGTTCCTGGCAGAAGCCACCTTCGGTGCGTGCGGTGGTGAGGATCAGGCCGTCGACGCGGCGCCCGAGCAGCATCCGGCCGTTTTCGCGTTCCAGCTGCGGCTCGTCGTGCGAGGTCGCGACCAGCGCGTGGTACCCGCGGCGCGTGCACGCCGTGGCGACCTCCTCGTAGAACATCGCCATCACCGTGTCGGTCAGCCGCGGCACGAGCACGCCGAACGTGTTGGTCTGCTGGCGTCGCAGGTTGGCCGCGACAGGGTTCGGCTCGTAGCCCACGCCCTCGGCGATCTCGCGGATCCGCGCCGCCGACGGGCTGCGGAAGAACCGGTGCTCGGGGTTGAGCGCGCGCGAGACCGTCGACTTGCTGACGCCGGCCGCCAGCGCGACGTCGCTGATCGTCGGGCGGGCCCCCGGCTCCCGGGTGCTCTCCGGTGTTCGCTCGCTCATGCGGCTCCTTGACTCTCGGGCAACCCGCAGCCTACCGTTGTGCAACCGATTCCCTCATCGTTTGCACAGCCTGAAACAAGGGAGTGTCATGAAGTCTCTGGATCTGCGCGGCCTCGTCCCGGCGTGCGTCACCCCGTTCACCGAGAGCGGCGACGTCGACCACGAAGCCCTCGCGGTGCACGGGCGCTGGCTCGCCGGCCTGCCGGGCGTCAAGGGCATCGTGTGCAACGGGCACGCCGGCGAGGGCGCCAGCATGACCGAGACCGAGCGCGGCGACGTGGTGAAAACCCTGGTCGACACCGTGGAGGGCAAGCAGCCCATCATCACCGGCGTGATCAGCGACGGCAGCCGCGTCGCGGGCGAAGAGGCCAAGCGCTACGGCGAGGCGGGCGCGGCGGGCGTGCTGCTCTACCCGGCGCACAGCTGGCTGCGGTTCGGCTTCCAGCCCGGCGCCGCCGCCGACCGCTACCGCATCGTCGGCGAGATCTCCGGCCTGCCGCAGATCCTGTTCCAGTACCCGGACGTGACGAAGGCCAGCTACAACCTCACCGAGCAGCTCAAGATCGCCGAGCTCGACTCCGTGTTCGCGATCAAGAACGGCGTGCGCAACATGCGCCGCTGGGACACCGAGGTCCCGGTGCTGCGCAAGGAGGTCCCCGACCTGCAGATCCTCACCTGCCACGACGAGTACTTGCTGCACACGATGTTCGACGTCGACGGCGCGCTCGTCGGCTACGGCGCGCTGGCACCCGAGGGCATGTGGGAGCTGCTGCAGGCCGGCAAGCGCCGCGACTACCCGGCGGCGCGCGCGGTGCACGACCGGCTGCTCCCGCTGACCAAGGCCGTGTACCACCGCGGTTCGCACATGGAGGGCAGCGTCGCGCTCAAGCTGGGCCTGGTGCAGCGCGGGGTCATCCCCAACGCCTACGTGCGCTCGCCGCTGCTGCCGCTCGCTCCTGAGGCCGACGACGAGGTCGCCGCCGCTCTCGCCCACGCCGGTCTCGGCAAGGTGCTCTGACCCTCCCTCCCCCACCGCTTCGGAAGGCACATCAATGACCGCTGTGTCAGCAGAGGCACCACCGAGAACCGGGTCCCGCCGCGAGCTGCGTTTGATCCTCGTGTTCGCGTTCCTCGGCTCGTTGTTCGACGGCGCCGAGATCAACCTCGTCGGCTACCCGCTCACCTACCTGTCCGGCTCCCTGCACGTGTCCACGGTGGCACTGGTGAGCGTGGCGACGTTCCAGGGTTTCGCCTCGATCGCGGGCGGTTTCTTGTTCGGCTGGCTCGGCGACACGCTGGGGCGCCGTCGCACGTACGCGATCTCCGTGCTCGCGTTCGGCGTCGCCGCCGTGCTCGGCGGGCTGGCGCCGAGCTTCGGGACGTTCCTGGCCACCCGGTTGCTGGCGGGCCTGGGCATGGGCGGCCTGTTCGGCCTGTCGTTCTCGATGTTCACCGAGTGCTGGAAAACCACCCGTCGCGGCACGATGGGCGGGCTGATCCAGTCGATGTACTTCCTCGGCGAGATCGTCACGGTCGGCGTGCTCTACGCGTGCCTGTCCTGGTTCGGCAACGACCTGGGCTGGCGCACCGGCTACGTCGTGATCGGCGTGGTGAGCGTGGTGATCGGGCTCGCGGCGTTCCGGCTGCTGCCGGAGTCGCGCCACTGGCTCGAGTACCAACGGCGGCTGCGCGAGGGCACCGTGCCGCCTGAGCTGCGGCGCACGCGCGTGCCGATCCTCGACGTGTTCCGCTCGAAAGTGGTCTACGGCAGCGTGATCTTCATGGTGCTGTCCACGGCCATGTTCCTCACGACCAACTCCGTCGGCGTGTACCTGTCGACGTATCTGCTGAAGGTGCAGCACCTGCCGCTGGGCACGGCGAGCGGCGTGGTGCTGATCGGCTACGTGTTCACGATCCTCGCCTACTCGGCGACGGGCGCGCTGTCGGACCTGGTGCGGCGCAAGTACGCGTTCCTGGCCGCCTGCGTGTTCGGCGTGGCCGGCTTCGGCTGGTTCCTCGGCCAGGTGCTGAGCGGCACGGACCACGTGAGCTCGTCCTTCTGGGGCGACACCACGTTCTGGGCACTGATGTGGTCGGCCGCGGCCTGCGGCGGCTTCGGCGTGCTGGGCGTGTGGATGTCGGAGTACTACCCGACGCGCATCCGGTCCACGGGCGCGAACAGCAGCTACTACGTCGGGCGCGGCCTCGGCGCCGGCGTGTACCCGCTTTTCGCGCTGACCCTGGCGGGCGGCGGCATTCCGCTCGCGTTGGCGCTGGGCATTCTGGGCCCGTTGGCGGGGATTGTTTTCTCCGCGATAGCGCCGGACCGAACCGGACGCGACATCGTGGCCATCGAATAGGCAGTGCCGTTTGAGAGAATTGCTATTTCCGGACAATGGTTCCGGTGCCCGCCGGGGAATGACCGGCGGGCACCGGGATCAGCTCACTGGCGCCAGTCGACGATCACCGCGATGCTGCCGCCCATGCTCTTGACCCGGACCTGCGGGTTGGCGGCCGTGTTGCCCCACGGCACCGTCATCTTGCCGCTCTTGCCACAGCCGAGGCTGAACCAGCCGCCCTTCGGGTGCTTGGCGTCGAAACCCCAGCCCTGGACGCACGCGGACTGGTTGGTGCCTTCCTGTACGTTCCAGCCGTAACCCGCGCGGAAACCCGCGTGGCCGAAGATCGCGCAGCTCGACTTGCTGACCGGGCCCCACTTCCCGATGATGCCCGACGCCTGGTGCGGGTCGGTGCACGCGTTGGCAGGCGCCGCGTTCGCGACCCCCGCCCCACCCACGAGCGTGCCGGCCGCCGCGATCGCGGCGACGAGCGCACCGATCCGCGAAATCCGCTTCCCCATGTGTTCTGTTCCCTCCAGTAGGAGCGGCAAGATCATCTCGCCGCGAACCGAACGTACAACGGAACAGCCGAGCGGCGCACCTCGAAAGTGGCCATTTAGGAATGACTTAGGGTTGCCGCGAATTCCTCCGCAGAAAATGAATCGCATTCACGCCGGGGTCAGGACCGCGCGCCCGTGGCTGATCCGCAGCACGTCGGCGAGGACCAGATCGGCGAGCAGCCGCTCCTCCTCGTCCGGCAGGTCCGGCCGGGAGGGCGGCGGCGCACCGGTGGTCAGCGCCGCGGCGGCGTCGGCGGTGAAGCCGGCCGGCTCGGCCGATCCGGTGCGGCGCTGGAGCAGCGCGCCGGCCGACGCCGCGAGGCCGCGCAGACCTTCCACGGACTCGTCGAGCGCGTCGCGTTGAGTGGAGTCCGGGCCGCCCGTGCCGGTTCGGGCGCGAGCAGGCCCTGGTGCGTGCGCACGGCCGTGCGGAAGCGCGGGCCGACCTCGCGCGCGTCGCCGCGCAGGCGCGCGGCGACGGATCCGAGCAGCTCGCCCATCGCGGCCGTCGCGTCCGAAAAGCGTTGCGCCACCGGGGGTTTCGGCACCCCCGGCACGGCGGCGAACCCGAACAGCAGCGCGATCGCGACGGCGAGAGCCACCAGCAGAACGTACTCCGCGAGCGTCGCGCCGGGGTCGAGGTGCTTGGTCACCGCGTTGACGCTCACGCTCATCAGCACGATGCACGCGTTGAACACCATCGGCTGCGCCTGCATGAAAGGGAACCCGACGAGCAGCGCGACGAGCCCCAGCGGCAGCAGCGCCGAAGCGGCAGCAGCCACAGCGCGAGCACGAGCACCACCGCCCCGGCCACCGAGCCGGCCACGCGCTGCCAGACCTTCGCCAGCGTGTCGCGCCATTCGGGCTGCATGATCGCGAACGTCGTCATCAGGAACGACACCGTGAGCGGGTCTCCCGGGCGCAACGACGCGATCACGACGGCCAGCAGCATGCCCAGCGCGCACCGCACCGCGTGGCGCAACTGGGCCGAGCGCCACGACAACGCGCCGGCGGCCTCGCGGCGCAACGCCGTGCGCACGATGTGGCGTGGGAAGTCCACAAGGGACTCCTCACGCGTCGAGACGGCCTCGCGCACCGCGGCGAGCGCCGTCCACAGGTCCTCGACGAGCACGCGGGTGTCGCCGGGCAGGCCGATCTCCGGGTCGACGCGCTCGAACTCGGGTCCGCCGGCCGGGTCGAGGGTCTTGGCGCGGACCGCGTCCGCGAGCTGCGTCAGCGCCGCCTCGGCGGCCGCCAGCACCGCGGTGACGGCCGCCGCCTGGCCCGCGTCCAGCACCCGCAGCCGGTCGCGCAGCACCGCGGCCGTGCCGTGGCAGCGCAGACCCGCCGCGACCACGCGCGCCTGCCAGCGCAGCGGCCGGTCGGCCGGCCACAGCCGAACGGCGCGTTCGGCGCTCTCGCGGTCCGGTCCGGCCAGCGCGCCGGCGAGCGCGGCGCGTCGGCTTGCCCGGATCGCCCAGGCCCGTGAGCAGTCGCAGCACGAACACCACGCCGATGGCCAGCGCGGGCGCGCCGAGGATCTGCCCGACGCTCGCCGCGCCCGTGAGCTGGAAGCCGTAGCCGAACACCGACGACATCCCGAGCCCGAGGCCCACGGTCACGTACCGCGCGCCGAGAGCCGGCAGCAACGCCGAGCAGAACACCACGAGCACGAGCAGCGCGATCGCCGCGGCGTGCGAGACCTGCCCGAGCAGCCGCGGCCCGGCCGCGCCGATCACCACCGCCGGCGCGAACGCCGCCAGCAGCTTGAGGTCCGGCACGAGCGGGCCGCCGTTGGCCGCGATGAAGCAGAACAACGCGGTCAGCCCGGCGAGGATCATCGTGCCACCGAGGCCGAGCACCGCCCCGAGCCCGGCCGTGCCGCCGACCACCACCAGGATCACGACGAGCATGCCGCCGCCGCGCGCCAGAACGTTCACCCGCACCTCACCGTCTTCGCGCTTCTTCCCGCGGAAGCCTCGCACCCCGGCAGCAGCGGCGCCATTCCCGGGCCGGGCCTTTGTGGCTGAGTCCTTTGTGGAGCGGGACGGGGAGCGCTCAGGCGGTGATCGTGGCCAGCAGCTCCGCCGCGCGGGCGCGGAAGGTCTCGACGTTGGCGAGCTTGATGTCCTCGTAGCCCCGCACGACGTCGGGCAGCGCGGCGAGCTCCTCGAACGCGTCGGCGGTCTTCGGGGTGAGGTGGGCGAGGCCGCGCTCCACGAGGTGCTGGTACTCCCCCGGCAGTGCGCGCTCGACGCGGCGGACCTTCGCGTAACCGAACACGTCGGCCCGGGTGCCCCGCAGGCGGCGGGCCCCCTTCAGCGCGCGGAAGGCCACCGTGGCGGTGCGGCCGCGCAGGCGGATCTTGCGCTTCATGCCCATCGCGCGCAGCACCGGCGGGTGCAGCAGCACGGCGACGTCGGCGTCCGCGCCGAACTCCGCCGCCCGCCGTGCCTGCTCGACCGGGTCGAGGTGCAGGCGCGCGACCTCGTACTCGTCCTTGTACGCCAGCAGTTTGTGCAGCCCACGCGCGTACGCGGCGGCGATGCGAGCCCCCGTGTCGGCGTCCGTGCGCTCGGCCGCCTCCGCGGCCAGCTCGCGAACCTGGGTGGCGTAGCGGCGCGCGAGGGTCTCGTCCTGGAAGCCGATCAGGTCCGCGACGCGCGGCGCCAGCACCTGCTCGAAGTCGCCGGCGGCGATCGTCGCGGCCACCGCGTCCACCGCCACTTCCGCGACGGCCGGTGAGATCGCGGCGGCCCGCACGGCGGCCGGGTCGACGACCGCGGCGCGGCCCCAGCGAAACGCCGCCAGCGTCTTCTCCGCGGCGGTGCCGTTGAGCCGGATCGCCGCCTCGATCGCGTCGGCCGAGATCGGCACCACGCCGTGCTGGTAGGCCGCGCCGATGAGCAGCATGTTCGCCGGCATGTGGTCGCCGAAGAGCTCCTCGGCCAACTCGTTCGCGTCGAGCGCCACGAGGTCGCGGGTCACGGCGCTGATCTTCTCCAGCGCGTCGTCGTTCGAACCGGGCAGCACCACGCGGTGGGTGACCATCGCGGCCGTGGGCACCAGCGCCGTGTTGACCACGGCGAAGGTGTGGCCCGCCCGCGCGGTGGCGAGGTTGCCCGCGTCGGCCGCGCCGAGCAGGTCGAAGCCCACGAGCACGTCGGCGGTCGCGCGCGAGGCCCGCAGCGAACCGGTCACGGGCGACTTGGAGATCCGGATGTCGGAGACGACCGGGCCGCCCTTCTGCGCCAGCCCGGTCTGCTCCAGGCCGGCGGCGAACCGGCCGTCGAGGTGCGCGGCCATCTGCAGCACGGCGGAGATCGTGACCACGCCCGTGCCGCCGATGCCGGGCATCCGCATCAGCACGGTGTCCACTTCGGACAGCCGCGCCGCCGGTTCCGTCAGCACCACAGGGAGTTCGGGCACCTCGCGGCGCGGCCTCTTCGTGCCGGGCGTCACGAGCAGGAACGACGGGCAGTCGCCCTTGAGGCAGGTGAAGTCGCTGTTGCACGAGGACTGGTGGATGCGCGTCTTTGCGCCGAACTCCGTCTCGACCGGCCGCACCGACAGGCAGGTGGACACGTCGCCGCAGTCGCCGCAGCCCTCGCACACGCGCTCGTTGACGACCACGCGCTCGGCCGGCGTCGGCAGCTGCCCGCGCTTGCGCAGCCGGCGCTCCTCGGCCGCGCACCGGTCGTCGTGGATCAGCACGGTGACGCCGTCGGTGGCGGCCAGCTCCGCCTCGACCTCGGCGAAGTCGTCGCGGTGGCGCACCGACGCGATCGGGTCGAGCGTGATCGCGCGGTAGTCGGCCGGGCTTTCGGTGGTGATCACGATCCGCCGCACGCCCTCCACGGCCAGCAGGCGCGTGATGGAGGGGACGTCGAGGCGGCCCTCGGCGCGCTGGCCGCCGGTCATGGCGACCGCGTCGTTGTAGAGCAGCTTGTACGTCATGGTCACGCCGCCGGCGATGGCCGCGCGGATGGCGAGCGAGCCGGAGTGGTGGAACGTGCCGTCGCCGAGGTTCTGCACGAAGTGGCGGTCGTCGGTGAACGGCGCGAGGCCGAGCCACTGCGCGCCCTCGCCGCCCATCTGCGTGAGGCCGATCTGGTGGCCGCGGCCCGCGCCGTCGATGGCCACCATCGCGTGGCAGCCGATTCCGACGCCGACGAGCGTGTCGTCGCCCGTGCGCGTGGAGACGTTGTGCGGGCAGCCGGAGCAGAAGAACGGCGTGCGCGGCGCGGCGGCGGTGGGCAGCGCGATGCGCGCCGGGCGCGGCGGCGTGATCGCGTCCAGGTGCACGGCGGCGGTACGCGGCAGCCGGTCCGGGCCGACGACGGCTTCGATGCGCTTGACCAGCGCCTTCGCCACGTCTTCCGCGACGAGCTGGCCCCGGCCCGTGAGCAGCGGCCGGCCGGTCTCGTCGTGGCGGCCGACGACGTTGGGCGCGCCAGGGCGGCGGTAGAGCGCTTCCTTGAGGTGGCCTTCGAGGAACGGCACCTTGTCCTCGACCACGAGCACCTCGTCGAGGCCCTCGGTGAGCTCGGCCAGCACGTCGGCGTCGAGGGGGTAGGGCATGGCGAGGCGGATCAGCCGCAGGCCGAGCGCCTCCATCGCGGCCTCGTCGAGGCCCAGATCCTGCAGCGCGCGCTGCACCACGGCGTAGCCGGTGCCCGACGCGAGCACGCCGAGCTTGGCGGCGCGGGCGGTGAAGGTGACGCGGTTGAGGCCGGTCGCGCGGGCGTACGCGCGCGCGAGGTCGAGGCGGCGGGTGAACATGTCGTGCTCGGCGTCGAGCGCGGGCGCGCCGACGAGCGCGCGCCCGGTCGGGCGGAGGGTCTCGGGCGGCATCGGGATGCCGTGGCTGAGCGTGTGCATGTCGACCGTGGCCGACGCGTCGGCGATGTCCGCGACGATCTTCAGCCCGGTCCACAGCCCGCTTGCCCGCGAGAGCGCCACCGCGTGCAGGCCGAACTCGATGATCTCGGCGACGCTGCCGGGCGCGAGCAGCGGCATGGCCAGGCTCTGGGCCATCGGCTCGCACGAGCTGGGCACCGTCGAGGACTTGCACGCCGGGTCGTCGCCGATCCACGCCACCGCGCCGCCGAGCGAGGCGGTGCCGGCGAGCGTGCCGTGGCGGATCGCGTCGGCCGCGCGGTCCAGGCCCGGGTTCTTGCCGTACCAGAAGCCGGTGACGCCGGCGTGGCGGCGGCCGGGGACGTTGCCGAGCAGCTGCGTGCCGGCGACGGCGGTCGCGGCCAGCTCCTCGTTCACCCCGGGCCGGAACACGACACCGGCCGGGTCGAGGAACTTCTTGGCGCGCCCGAGCTCTTGATCCAGCCCGCCGAGCGGGGAACCCTGGTAGCCGGAGACGAACACGCGCGTGTCGAGACCACGGGCCTCGTCGAGCCGGCGCTGCTCGAGCGTGAGCCGCACGAGCGCCTGGACGCCGGAGATCAACGCTCGCCCGTGGTCGGCGACGTACTTGTCGTCCAGCGAAACCGGTTCGGTGAGCACGTGGGCGCTCCTCTCGCAGGGGCGTGGTGGGGCCCGGGTGGGACCGTTGTGGGGCGGGACACAGGAGAAACCTCAGCTTCTCACGGCGCAAGATCAGTGCGCGGTCTGGCCACAATGACGCAACTATGTAACGTGGACTGGTATCCACTTTAGTTTCTTGCCAGGAGGCGACATGGCCGGCGTCGACGACATCGACCTGCGCCTCGTGGAGTTCCTCCGCCTCGACGGCCGGCGCTCATATGCGGACATGGCCGCCGAAGTCGGGCTTTCCCTGCCCGCGGTGAAGCGCCGCGTCGACCGCCTGCAGGCCGCCGGCGTGATCACCGGCTTCACCGCGCAGATCGACTACACCAAGCTGGGCTGGAACATCGAGGCCTTCACCGAGCTGCGCTACACGGGCCGCACCCGGCCCCCGGACATCGAGCGCCTCGCTCGCGACCTGCCGGAGGTCCGGGCGGTGTACCTCATCGCCGGCGACCCGGACGCCCTGTGCCACATCCGCGCCCGCGATGTGACCCACCTGCGCCAGGTGATCGACGCGATCCGCGTGTCGGGCGGGGTGGTGGGCACGAAGACGTTCATCACGCTGGGCAGCTCGACGGAGGCCGTGGAAGCCGGCTGATCCCCGGGCGGCGGTATAGGTCGTTATACGGAAAACACCTTGCGAGCCAGGGCCGGTCGCCGCGATCGTGGACGGCGTGGTGGCGATCCGGGAACTGACGGCGGACGACTGGCGCGCGTGGCGGGCCCTGCGGCTCAGCGCACTTGCCGAGGCGCCGCACGCGTTCGGCGCGCGGCTCGCCGACTGGCAGGGCGAGGGCGACACCGAGGCTCGCTGGCGCGGACGGCTCACGGACTGGCCGTTCAACGTCCTCGCGGCCGTCGGCGGGCGCGACGCGGGCATGGCGAGCGGCACGGCCCCGGACGACGACGGTGTGGTGGACCTGCACTCGATGTACGTGGCTCCGTCCGCACGCGGCCACCGCGTCGGCGAGGCGGTCGTCGAGGCCGTCGCGCAGTGGGCCGAGAGCCAGAGCGCCCACTCGTTGCGGCTGCAGGTCTTCGAGGACAACGCGGCGGCGATCGCGCTGTACCGCCGGTCCGGGTTCCTCGAAGAAAGCACAGTGCACTACCGGCGGCCGGCACTGAAGATGGTGCGCGGCCTCAGGCGCCCGTCACGTTCAGCATGATCGAGTAGATCGACGTCGTCGCACAGACGTACAAACGTTGCGCTTCGGGCCGCCGAAGACCAGGTTCGCCACGGGTTCGGGAACTTTGAGGCCGCCGAGCAGCGTGCCGTCGGGGGCGAAGCAGTCGACGCCGGCGCTGGTGGCCGCCCAGAGGCGGCCCTGGTCGTCGAGGCGCAATCCGTCGAAGTTGCCTTGGCGGCAGCGCGCGATTTCGGCGCCACCGGTCAAAACACCGCGCGAGGTCACGTCGAAGCGGCGCAGGTGGCCGCGTTTCGTGTCGGCGACGTAGAGCTGTGAGCCGTCGCGGGAGAACGCCAGGCCGTTGGGCCGCTCGAAGTCGTCGGCCACGACGGTGACCGAGCCCGACGGGTCGATGCGGTAGACGTGGTCGCCGCCGATCTCGCTCTCGGCGCGGAAACCCTCGTAGTCACTGGAGATCCCGTAGCGGGGATCGGTGAACCAGACCGCGCCGTCGGCCGCCTCGACGAGGTCGTTGGGGCTGTTGAAGCGCTTGCCCTCGAAGCGGTCGGCGAGCACGGTGATCGAGCCGTCGTGCTCGGTGCGGGTGACCCGGCGCGGGCCCTGCTCGCACGTGAGCAGCCGGCCCAGGCGGTCGCGCGAGTTGCCGTTCGAGTAGCCCGCCGGGTGGCGGAACACGCCCACCGCGCCGGTCGTCTCGTCCCAGCGCAGCATCCGGTCGTTGGGGATGTCGCTCCACACCAGCGAGCGCGCCGCCGGGAAGTACACCGCGCCTTCGGCCCAGCGGCAGCCGTCGTGGAGCCGCTCCAGCCGCGAATCACCGCCGACGCGCGCGAACCGCTCGTCGAACCTCTCGAACTCCGCTTCGACGTACCCCGCCATCGCCCGCCCCCGGAAAGTCGGTTCCGCGCCGGAGCATAACCGTGGTGGGTTTGCCGGACGATGACTCTTCCCGACCACAGCTCCGGCCAGTTCGACGCCGACCGCCGTACCTACCCTCCGGGCGACCACGTGACCGGCGTGGTCACCCTCATCCCCCGCCCGGGGGCCATCGGCCTCGTGGTGGACCTCGGCGGGCCGCCGCAAGGATTCGTGGATGTCCTCCACCTGCCACGCGACCCCGCCGCCTGGCCGCCGGTCGGCACCGTCACCGACTTCGAGGTCCTGTGGCACCGGCCGGGGCAGGTCCGGCTGTGGCCACTAAATGCCGCTTACCACCATCCCGCCGCGTGGACGGCCGGGACCGAGTCGCGGAGTACGCGGAGATCACGCGCCGTCATCCGGTCGGTTCCGAGGTGACCGCGGAAATCGTCGACGTCTTCGCCGATCGCTCGTACGGCCTCGAATCCGACGGCGTCCGGACCGCGCTTCCGTGGGACGGCCCGAAACGCGTCGTCGGTACCCGGGCGCGCTACGTCATCGATCGGCATCTCCCGGCGACGCGGCGGATCCGGTTTCGCCCCTCTGACCTCGGTCACCCCAGCGGCAGCACGCCGTCGAGCGAACCCAGGTCCGAGACCTCCCGCGGCCCGCCCAGCAACCCCGTCACCGCGACGCACCGCGCGGCCACCAGGGCAGCGTCGGTGTCGGCGTGCTCGGCCAGCGCCAGCACGTCCTGCGCCGTCGGGAAGCGTTCCAGGCGCAGGCCGTCGGCGGCCGGTTTGATCATCAGACCGGACGAGCCCACGCGGCCGAGGCGGGCCCAGCGGACGCCGCGCACGTCGGCGAGGTCGACGTCCGGCACGTTGACGTTCAGCACGGTGCGCTTGGGCGCGTGGGCGACCAGCCACTCGAGCACGGCGACGCCCACCGCTGCCGCCGTGTCGAAGCGCGCGCCGGGGCCGTCGCCGCAGCTCACGGCGAGGGCCGAGCGGCCGGCGGTCGACGCGGTGAGCGCCGCGCCGACGGTGCTGGAGTGCAGCACGGAGCGGCCGGTGTTGTGGCCGTCGTTGATGCCCGCGACCACCACGTCGGGCGGCGGGCCGAGCGCGCCGAAACAGGCCGCGAGCACGGCGAACGCCGGCGGCGCGGACACGCGGTGCGCCGGCACGCCGTCGAGGCCGGGCAGCGCGTGCGGCTCGCACGCGACGATCGTGCCGTGGTCGATGGCGCCCAGCGACGTGCCGCTGCCGCTGCTGTCCCCCGCGGGCGCGGCCACGACGAGGTCGTGCCCCGCGTCCCGCAGGGCGTGGGCCAGCGCGAGCAGGCCCGGGGCTTCGATGCCGTCGTCGTTCGTGAGCAGTACCCGCACAGTCGCCCGCTCCCGGTTCGTCGGAGTGTTCGGATCGCTAGATTGTGACCACACGTTCGCTGTTGTGTCCACGCCCAAGCTGGACACAACGAATCTGTCCAGCCAAGATACCCACATATCCCCCTTGACCAGAAGCCCACGGGTCCGCATTATGTGATCTGCACGTCACAAACTGGCCGCGAGGAGTGACCCGTGAACGTCGAAGTCGACCCGGTGCTGTGCGAGAGCCACGGGCAGTGCGAGTTCGCCGCGCCCGAGGTGTTCAGCCTCGACGACGAAGCGGTGCTGCACATCGACCACGGGCCGGTCGAGAACGTGCGCGAAGCGGTGCACCGCGCGGCCCGCGCCTGCCCGACCCGCGCGATCCGGATCGCGGAGTAGCCCGTGCGGATCGTGGTCGCGGGAGCGGGGCTCGCCGGCTGGCGGGCCGCCGAAGCGCTGCGCGCCGAGGGGTTCCGCGGCGAGATCGTGGTGGCCGGCGCCGAAGCGCACCGGCCCTACGACCGCCCGCCGCTGTCCAAGGGCCTGCTCACCGGCGCCACCGCGGAAACCGCGCTGGCGCTGTCCGAGAGCGACACAGCCGACACCGAAGTCACCTGGCGCCTCGGCAACCCCGTCGCCGCCTTGCGCGGCCGCACCGTCGTCCTCGAAGACGGCGAAGAGCTCGACTTCACGGGTCTCGTGATCGCCACCGGCTCGACCCCCGTGATCCCCGCCGGCCTCAACCGCCCGCCCGGCGTGCACGTCCTGCGCACGCTCGACGACGCCCGCGCCCTCCGAGCCGATCTCACCGGCCGCGTCCTGGTGCTCGGCGCGGGCTTCATCGGCTGCGAGCTCGCCTCCACGTGCCGCGACCTCGGCCTCCCCGTGGCCGTCGCCGACCCGCTCCCCCACCCGCTGATCCGTGTGCTCGGCGAAGACGTGGCCCGGCGCGTCGAGCGCCTGCACCGCGAGCGCGGCGTGCGCTGGCTGCTCGGCACCCAGGTCGTGAAGTTCCTCGGCCGGGACCGCGTGACCGGCGCGGTGCTGTCCGACGGCCGTGCGGTGCGCGCCGATGTGGTCGTCATCGCCACCGGCGTCCGTCCGGCCACCGGCTGGCTCGCCGGCAGCGGCGTCGACGTGTCCGGCGGCGTCCGCTGCGACGAGTACCTGCGCGTGCTCGACGAGTCCGGCGCCGTCGTGCCGGACGTCGTGGCCGCGGGCGACGTCGCCTGCTGGACGCACCCGCTGCTCGGCGAGGCGGTGCGCGTGGAGCACTGGACCACCGCCGCGCTCGGTGCCGCCGCGGCCGCGCGCACGCTGCTGCACGGGCCGCAGGCCCCGTTCGACGCCGTGCCCTCGTTCTGGTCCGACCAGTGCGGCCTGCGCATCCAGGGCGTCGGCCTGCCCGGCCGCGGCGAGCACGTGGAGCTCGTGCACGGCAACCTCGCCGGGGACAAGTTCGTCGCCCGCTACTCGACGGACGGCCGGCACGTCGGCTCCGTCGCTTTCGGACTGCCCCGGCAACTCGCCCTCGAACGGCGGCGGCTCACGTCCGCCTGAGCCACCGCACCGCAAGAAAACCCACCACTACCACTCACCTGCCCAACTCAAAGACGAGGAGAGGTCTCCATGACCCAGTGGCCCATCTACGACGACGCGTCGGCGGTCTTCCCGATCTACTCGCGCGCCAACATCGGCGAGATCTTCCCCGACCCGATCAGCCCGCTCAACGCGTCGGCGGGCTTCCAGGCGAACCTCTCGCCCGGCTGGGACGACGCGTTCGTCGCGTGCGGGGTGTGGGACCATGCCACCTACGACTCCGCCGTGCAGCACAACGTGCTCCCCGCGTTCGGCAGCTACCTCTACATCAACATGTCCCTGATGCGCCTGTTCGGCGTGCGCGTCCCCGGCATGACGCCGGAGGCGGTGGATCTGCAGTACTTCGGCGACCTGCCGGGGATCCCCTCCTACGAAAGCGAAAAGCGCGACTTCGACGAGAACCCCGAGTTCGAGGCCACGGCCGGGCAGTGGCTGGCCGAGCAGGTCCTCGGCGCCACGGACCTCGCGGCCTACGACGCCGACCGCGGCACCGTCGAGGACATCCGCAAGAACCGCCCCGCCATCGCCGACCTGGGCAACCAGCAGCTGCGCGAGCGGATCACCTCGTTCGGCGACGTGCTCCGGCCGCTGCTGAGCCGCCACATCGAGGCGAGCCTCAAGGCCGGCGTCGGCCTGGGTGCCGTCGCGCAGTTCACGGAGGCGATCGGCCAGCCGGAGCTCGCGCTGACGCTCGTGGCCGGAATCGGCGACATCGACTCGACCGGCCCGTCCACCGGCATGTGGGCGCTCTCGCGCCTGGCCCGCACCGGCCCGGTGGCCGCGTTGTTCGACGAGGGCCAGGACAGCCTGATCGAGCGCCTGCGCGCGAGCGGCGACCCCGAGGTCGTGGCGTTCACGCGCCGGCTCGACGAGTTCCTGGCGGCATGGGACTTCCGCGGCCCGTCGGAGTGGGAGATCCGCGCGAAGACCTGGGGCGTGAAGCCTTCACTTGTCCTGTCCACTGTGGACCGCATGCGCCAGGCCGACGACTCCGCGTCGCCCGCGGTGAAGAACGCCGAACGCGTCACGCAGCGCGAAGCGGCCTCCACCGGCGTACGCGCTGCCCTGGCGGGCAACGACGAGGCACTGGGCCAGTTCGAGGCCGTGCTGCACGCGGCCGCGCTGTGGCTGCGGGGCCGGGAACGCGGCCGCACGTCGTGCGCCATGGTCATGCACGAGCTGCGCCTGCCCGCGCTCGAGCTGGGCCGCCGCTTCACCGCCGAAGGGCACCTGGAGCGCCCCGAGCAGATCTTCATGCTGTTCGCCGGCGAACTCGACGCGTTCCTGGCCGACCCGGCGAGCTTCAGCACGACGCTGCGCGACCGAGAAGCGGCATACCTGGACCTGTTCGACCGCGAGCCGCCGTTCGTGGTGGTGGGCCAGCCGGAGCCGGTGGAGAACTGGCCGCGCCGCTCGGGCCGTGAGGTGCGGCCCGCCGTCGCCGGCGAGGTCATCCAGGGCGTGCCCGGCTGCAACGGCTCCACGCGCGGGCGCGCCCGCGTGGTCACGAACGCCGACGACCCGTCGGCCCTGGAGCCCGGCGAGATCCTGGTGGCCCCGCTGACCGACCCGTCGTGGACGCCGCTGTTCGTGCCGGCCGCCGCGGTGGTCGTGGACGTCGGCGCGCCGTTCTCCCACGCCGCGATCGTGAGCCGCGAGCTCGGCATTCCGTGTGTGGTCTCGGCGACGGCCGCGTCGGCCCGGATCCCGGACGGCGCCCTCATCGAGGTCGACGGCACCACCGGCACCGTCACGGTGCTGGAAGTCTAGGCACGGCAAGGGAAAGGGCCTGCACTCCGCGTGGGGTGCAGGCCCTTTCCCTTGGGGCTCAGCGTTTCACAAAGTCAGCCTTCGTCGGCGGCCGAGCGTTCCCGGCCGGCGGACAGCAGGAGGTCCTGGTGCAGTTCCATCCAGATGTCGTGATACGAGTCGGCCATCGGCCGCGCGAACGCCGCGGTCTCCCCCGCCCGCACGCGCTCCAGCGCGCCGGCGAGGCGCACCGGGTAGGTGCCGAATCGGCCGGCGGACGCGGTGAGCTCGTCGAGCAAGCCGGTCACCTTCGCGTCCACCTCCGCCAGCGACTCGACCACGCCGGCGTCGTACCCGGCGTCGGCGTGGTCGTTCGGCTCGCCGGACGGGCGCAGCTGCCAGGCCGAGCAGACGCGCTTGAACTCGCCGTTCACGGGCAGAAAAGCTTCGTAGGCCGCGGAAATCGCCTCGGCGGAGTCCGCGACGTCGGCCGCGAGCAGCTCCGGGTGGGCGGCGCGGCCGGCCGGCGTCGGCATGGTTCCGGCGAGCCGGCCTTCCCGGCGCACGGCGAGCCCGTCCGCGACCAGCGCGGCGACCTCGGCGGCCACTTCGTCGGCGGGCAGCCCCGTGAGCGCCTGCAGCACGGGGTCGGGAGCCAGGCCCTTCACGCGCAACGCGTGGAGCACGAGGAATCGCGCTCGGGTGGACGTCGTCATGGGTCACGCTCCTTCGCCGGTTGCACCGGAGTCGACGGACAGGATTCGGTCACGCAGCAGGGTTTTGTTCAGCTTTCCCGTCGGCAGCCGGGGCAGGCTCGCCACGAACTCGACGCGCCGCGGCGCCTTGAACCCGGCAAGCCGCTCGCGGCAGTACTCGATCAGCTCGGCCCCGCTCACGTTGCCGGCGCGCTCGCCGGCCAGTTCGACGACGGCCGTCACACCTTCGCCGAACTCGGGGTCGGGCAGGCCGATCACGGCTGCGTCGGCCACCGCGGGGTGGGTGAGCAGGGTGTCCTCGACCTCGGTCGGGTAGACGTTCACGCCGCCGGAGATGATCGTGTGTCCCTCGCGGCCGACGAGGTAGAGGAACCCGTCCTCGTCGAGCCGGCCCAGATCGCCGACGCTGCGCAGGTCGGCGCCCGCGTCGCCCGCGTTGCGGTAGGCCGAGCCGCCCGGCGCGAACCACACCTTCCCGACGGTGCCCGCCGGGACCTCGCGCCCGGCGTCGTCGGTCACGTGCACGCTGCCGGACAACGGTTTCCCCACCGTGCCCGGATGCGCCAGCGCGTCGTGCGGGCCGACGTAGGTGTGGCCGTAGCCCTCGGACGCGCCGTAGTACTCGTGCAGGATCGGCCCCCACCAGTCCATCACCGCCGCCTTCACCTCGGGTGGGCACGGCGCGCCGGAGGTGAACGCGACGCGGTGGCTGCTCAGGTCGTGGCGCGAGCGGGCCTCCGGCGAAAGGCGCAGCAGCCGCAGCAGCATCGTGGGCACCCACTGCGAATGCGTCACGCCGTGCGCCGCGATCGCCGCGAGCGAACCCTCCGCGTCGAAGCGGTCGAGGCACACCACGGTGCCGCCGAGCGAGAGCGTGATGAGCTGGAAGGTGAACGGCGCGGCATGGTAGTTCGGCGCCGGCGAGAGGAACACGGTGTCAGCGGCCAGCTCCAGCTTCGCCGCGAGCCCCGCGTGGCGGGCGGGCGCGTCGCCCGGGTGCACGCCGAGCAGCTGCTGGCGGAACGCCTTGGGCCGCCCGGTGCTGCCGCCGCTGTAGAGCACCCGCGCGCCGAGCAGCTCACCATCGATCGGCGTCTCGGGCAGGCCGGCCACGGCGTCGCCGAGGAACTCCGGCTCGCCGCCGGGGTCCACGGACAGCAGCAGCGCCGGCTTGCCGACCTCGCGCAGGGCCTCGGCGACGACGTCGGCGCAGCGGGCGCTGGTGACGATCGCGCACGAGACACCGTCGCCCACCGCCTCCGCAAGCAGCGGGCCGAGCTCGCCGCTGCGCAGGTGCCAGTTCACCGGGGTCACGTAGAGTCCGGAGCGCATTCCCGCGGCGACGAGCACCGGCCACTCCAGCCGGTTCTCGAGCACGAGCAGCAGCGCGCCGCCGGGGCCGATCCCCCGCTCGCGCAGCAGGTGCGCGACCTGGTTGGAGCGGGCCTCGAGTTCGGCGTAGGTGAGGCTCGCGCCGCTCGGCGCCATCACGTACGCCCGGGCGCCGGGCCGCTCGCGCGCAATCGGGGCGGGGTACACGCCATCGACCTCCTTCTAGATTGTTTGTGAATGCTATGTCACGAACGAGCGCCACCGCAACGCTCTTGCTTAGCCCTTCCGTTCTCCGACGCGATGTGATGTAGTGATTGAGCGTTCGCAATCCAGCAAGGCGCAACAGAAGGGACAGCGGTGTCCGAACAGACGTCCGGCGCGACAGCCGTCGACCTCATGGATCTGGACCTGTTCGCATCGGGCTCCGACCACGAGGCGTTCCGTGAGCTGCGTGAGCACGATCCGCTGCACTGGAACGACGAACCCGGCGGCCGCGGTTTCTGGTCGGTGACGCGGTACGCGGACATCAAGCGCATCGCCGCCGACCACGAGAGCTTCTCCTCCGCCGAAGGGACGCAGATCCCGGACCGCCGCGCCGAGGGGCACGGCGAACCCAGCATCCACAACATGGACCCGCCGCGCCACGGGGCGCTGCGCAAGCTCGTGGTGCCGCACGTGCGGCCCGCGAAGGTCCGGCCGCTCGAGGGCGACATCGTCACGGTCATCGACGAGCTGCTCGACACCGCGCTGGCCCAGGGCGGCACGTTCGACTTCGTGCACACGGTGGCCGCCCAGCTGCCGCTGCTGGTGATCGGCCGCCTGCTCGGCGCGCCGCCCGAGGCGTGCCCGCACATGCAGCGCTGGACCAACCAGATGGCGTCCGACGACCCGGAATACAGCACGGGCCCGGAGACCGCCGCCCGAGCGCGCGACGAGATCTTCTCGTTCTTCCACGAGTTGGAGGCGCAACGGCGGGCGAACCCGGCCGAGGACCTGGTGAGCGTGCTCGCCCACGCCGCGCCGGGCGGTGAGCCGCTCAACCGCGGCCAGCTCGACGCGTACTACCTGCTGCTCATGGTCGCCGGCAACGAGACCACGCGGAACCTGCTCACCGGCGGGATGATCGCGTTCGGCGCGTTCGAAGAGCAGTGGGCCGCACTGCGCGCCGACGCGGACCGGATCCCGGGCGCGGTCGAGGAGATGGTGCGCTGGGTGTCGCCGGTGCTGTGCATGCGGCGGACCGCGACGCGTGACGTCGAGCTGCACGGCCGCACGATCGAGGCCGGGCAGAAGGTGGTGCTGTGGTTCGCCTCGGGCAACCGCGACGAGACGGTGTTCGCCGCGCCCGACGAGTTCCGCGCCGAGCGCGCGCCCAACGAGCACCTCGGCTTCGGCTGGGGCGTGCACGCCTGTCTCGGCGCGCACCTCGCGCGGCTGGAGGCGCAGCTGTTCCTGCGCCGCCTGCGTGAGCGCAGCCTGCGCGTGGACGTGCAGGCGCCGCCGGAACGACTGCGCAGCAACTTCTTCCGCGGCGTGAAGCGGCTGCCGGTGCGGCTGGTGAACGACCGTGGCTGAGCAGTGGCTGGGGCGCGCGGCCTGCCTCGTCGGCGGTGAGTGGCGGACGCCGAACGGCCCGGCGATCCCCGTCGTCGACCCGTACACCGCGCAGCCCGTCGGCGAGACGGCCGAGGCCGGTCCTGGCCTCACCGCCGAGGCCGTCGCCACGGCCGAAGCGGCGCTCCCGGCGTGGGAACGGACCGGCCCGGCCGATCGTGCGGACCTGCTCGACCGGCTGGCCGACCTGCTGGAGGCCCGCTCGGGCGAGCTGGCGGCGCTGATCACGCGCGAGATGGGCATGCCCGCCACGCTCGCGACGGCGAGCCAGGGCGACCTGCCGCCGCGGGTGCTGCGCGCGTTCGCCACGGCCACGCGGGCATTCGGCTGGACCGAGAAGATCGACGGCGCGCACCTGCACCGCGTGCCGCTCGGCGTGGTCGGCGCGATCACGCCGTGGAACATGCCCGCGCACCAGATCATCGCGAAGGTCGGCGCCGCGCTCGCCGCCGGCAACACCGTGGTGCTCAAGCCGAGTGAGGCCACGCCGTTCGACGCGAACCTCATCGCGGCCGCCGCGCTGGAAGCCGGGTTCCCGCCGGGAGTGTTCTCGGTCGTGCAAGGCACCGGGCCGGTCACCGGCGAGGCGCTAGTGGCCGATCCGCGCGTGGCCCACGTGTCCTTCACCGGCAGCGTCCCGGCCGGGCAGGCGATCGCCGCGCTCGCCGCTGGGCACACCGCGTCGACCACACTGGAATTGGGCGGGAAGTCGGCCGCGGTGCTACTGCCGGACGCGGATCTGGCGCGCGCCGTTGCGGCGGCGGTGAAGAGCGGCCTCGTGAACTCGGGCCAGGCTTGCAACGCGACCACGCGGATCGTGGTGCCACGCAGCGCGCTCGCCGACGTCGAAGCACTCGTCGTCGACGCGCTCGACGCCGTGGTCGCCGGCGATCCGCGTGACCCGGCCACCACGTTCGGGCCGCTGGCCTCGGCACGCCAGCGCGACCGGGTGCGCCACCTGCTCGACACCGCCGGCGACGACCGCGCGGTGACGCCGCCGCTTCAACTGCTGCCCTCACGCGGGTTCTTCGTCGGCCCGCGCGTCTACTTCGGACTCGACGCCCGGCATCCGCTGGTGCGCCAGGAGGTGTTCGGTCCCGTGCTCGTCGTGCAGTCCTACACCGACGAGGCGGACGCCACCGCGGTCGCGAACGACAGCGACTTCGGCCTGTCCGCCGAGGTCTGGTCGGCCGACCCCGACCGGGCCGAGAGCTTCGCGCGGACGCTGCGCGTGGGCCAGGTCAAGATCAACGGCGTGCGCACCCGCGAGCGCCCCGGCGTGCCGTTCGGCGGCCGGAAGTCCTCCGGCTACGGCCGGGAGCTCGGCGCCGAGGGCATTGCCGACCTCACCGCGGTGCAGGCGGTGCTGCGATGACGCGCCGGATCCTCGTCACGGGCGCCGCTTCCGGCGTCGGCCTCGCGCTGGCCCGGCAGCTGACCGACGAAGGCGTGGCTGTGATCGGCGTCGACCGCGCCGAGATCCCCATGCCCGTGGACCGGGCCCTGCGGGTGGACCTCACCGATTTCGCCGCCGTGCGCGAGGTCGCGGCGAGCGTCACCGAGCTGGACGGCATCGCGAACGTCGCCGGCGTGCCCGGCACCGCGCCCGCCGCGACCGTGCTCGCGGTGAACGTGGTCGGCACCCGCGTGCTCACCGAAGCGCTGCTGCCACGCCTGGCCGAGGGCGGCGCCGTGGTGACGGTGGCGTCCATCGCCGCCCACCGCAACACTCTGCCGGCCGAAGCCCTCGACCGGCTGTGCACTGTGGACAGTGACGTCGAGCTGGCGGACTGGCTGGCGGAGTACCCGTTGTCGGGCGCTGCCGCCTACGACACGTCGAAAGCCGCGCTCGTCGCGTGGAGCGCGCGGCTGGCCGCCCGGCTGCTGCCGCGCGCCCGCGCGGTGAGCGTGAGCCCCGGCCCCGTGCACACGCCGATCCTGGCCGACTTCCGCGCGTCGATGGGCGCCGAGTCGATCGACCGCGCCGGCGCGGTGGTCGGGCGGCACGCCCAACCCGGCGAGGTAGCCGCAGCGGCCGCGTTCCTGCTCAGCCCCGCGGCCTCCTGGGTCAACGGCATCAACCTGCCCGTCGAAGGCGGCCTGGCCGCCGCGCGCACGCACCTGGCCGCGGTGCCCCCATCCAGCACCGTCGAGCCCAGCACCGTCGAGCCCAGTGCCGTCGAGCCCAGCACCGAAAGGACCACCCGGTGACCACCACGGCGCCTCCCGAGCCGACCGAGACCGTGCTCCCCCTCGACGGCACGCGCCCGCTGGGCCGCGACCTCGTGGGCGGCAAGGCCCACAGCCTCAACCGGATGCGTTCGCTCGGCCTGCCGGTGCCGCCGGCGTTCGCGATCACCGTGGACGTCTGCACCGCCTACCACGCGGGCGGCACGCTGCCCGACGACGTCTGGGCGCGGGTCCTCGACCGCCTGGCGCACCTGGAGGAACGGACCGGCCGCCGCTTCGGCGGACCGGGCTGGCCGCTGCTGGTCTCCGTGCGCTCCGGCGCCGCCCGCAGCATGCCCGGGATGATGGACACCGTCCTCAACCTCGGCCTGACGCGGGAGCTGCGCGACGCGCTGGCCGAGCAGTCGGGCGACCCCGAGTGGGCCGCGGACACGTGGGAGCGGTTCGAGCGCTCGTACTCCGGCATCGTCGGCGGCCCGCCGCCCGAGGACCCGCGCGAGCAGCTGCGCGCGGCGATCGGCGCCGTGTTCCGCTCGTGGTTCTCGCCGCGCGCGGTGAGCTACCGCCAGCACCACGGCATCACCGATCTCGGCGGCACGGCCGTGACCGTGCAGGCCATGGCGTTCGGCAACCGCGACGCCGAGTCCGGCACCGGGGTGCTGTTCAGCCGCGACCCCGGCACCGGCGAGCCCGGCGTCTACGGCGAGTGGCTGGCCCGCGCGCAGGGCGAGGACGTCGTGTCCGGCGAACGCACCCCGGCGCGGCTCGACGAGCTGGCGCGCACGCAGCCGGGCAACCACCTTGAGCTGCTCCGCCTGGCCGGAGTGCTGGAGCGTGAGTACCGCGACATGGTCGACGTGGAGTTCACGATCGAGTCCGGCACGCTCTACGTGCTGCAGGCCCGGGCCGGCAAACGCACACCCGGCGCGGCGGCGCGCATCGCCGTGGACCTCGTCGGCGAAGGCCTGATCGACACCGACACGGCGCTCGCGCGCGTCACCCCCGCCCAGGCCACGCAGCTGCTGGAGACGGCCGGCGCGGCCGAGGGCGTCGAGCTGGCCCGCGGCACCGGCGCGGGGCCCGGCCTGGGCGTGGGCAAGGTCGTGACCGACCCCGACGAAGCGCTGGACGCCGCCGACGACGGAACCGCGGTGGTGCTCGTGCGGCCGTTCACCTCCCCGGAGGACGTGCCGGCGATGTTCGCCGCGGCCGCCGTCGTGACTGAGCACGGCGGGTCGACCTCGCACGCGGCGCTCGTGTGCCGCGAGGCGGGCATCCCGTGCGTGGTCGGCTGCGGCGACGGCACCCTCGACGCGCTGCGCGGCCGCCTCGTGACCGTCGACGGCACGACCGGCGCGGTGCTCGACGGAGACCGGGCGAGCGGAGCGGGCACGACCTCCGACGGCCCCGCGGCGACGCTCACGGAGTGGGCCTCCGCGCGGACCGGCGGCGACGGCGCGCTGCCCGAGCTGCTCGCACTGGTGCGCAGTACTGATCCGGCCAAAAAGTAGGCCCCCCGCGGCACGTAGCCGTTGCCGCGAAGCCATTCGGCCGTGACTGTGGTCGGATTAGTAACGATCGGCACAGTAAGGTCAGCGGACGCGAATGACCGGTTGGGTGAGCAGAAGATGAGCAGTAGCACGCAGGAAACGACCGGCGAGGACCGGGCGGAGGCCGCGCGCGTGCGCGTCCGCGAGCTGATCGCCGCGCTGCAGCCCGACGCGGTGGACAAGCGCCCCAACAAACGCGGCGCGCAGACCCGGGACAAGCTCGTGCAGGCGGCCACGGCGTGTTTCTCCGAGTACGGCTACACGCGCACCCGCGTCTCGGACATCACCAACCGGGCCGACACCGCGCAGGGAAACTTCTATCGCCACTTCACCAGCCTCGACGACATCTTCCTCGCGGCCCTGCAGCCGGCGCTGGAAGAACTCGCCGCGGCCTCGGCCACCGCGCCGCGCTCCGGCGACGAACAGCACCACCTGGTGGAGCAGACCATCGCGTACCTGCACTCGTATGCGCGCAACCGCCACCTCCTGCGCGTGATGCGCGAAGCCGCGGCGGCGAGCGAGAACGAGGGGTTCCTGCAACTGTGGCTGCAGGTGCGGTCCGGCTTCGTGCACCGCACCGAACGCTGGCTGCGGCGGCTGCACGAGAACGGCGTGATCGACGAAACCCAGTACGAGCTCCACGCCGAAGCGCTCGGCTCCCTCATCGAGCAGATGGCCTACGTCCACATCGGACTCCTGCCCGTGACCCCGCGGCCCGAGCGCATCCAGGACCTCGGTTCGGTGATCGGCCAGATCTGGTACCGATCTCTACCGTTCGTGGCCGACCGCTAGACGGATCCGAGGCTTGGCCCGAGGATGGGCCAATGGCGACCACCGAGACCCGCGCGGACGCCCTCGCGGCCGACTTCGGAATTCCGCGAGCCAGGCGCGAGGCGATCTCGCACGCCTCGGCGGAGCCGAGGCAGACAACACGGCGGGGCGATGACCGAAGTCCTCGCCCGTCACATGGGCCGCGCGGGCGAGCTGCTGCGTGCGGACGGTCCGTTCGCGCTGCGGATCGTGGTGACGGCGGCCGTGGCGTGGCAGATCTGCGTGTGGCTGGGTGCGCGGCAGCCGCCGGTGTACGCGGTGATCGTGCCACTGGTGTCCATGCGGGACGCCCCGTACTCGACGTTCAACGTGTCCCTGGCGCGCCTGGCCGGCGTGGTGTGCGGGCTGTCGATCGGGATCCTCGTGCTGCGGGTGGTCCACCCGTCGGCCGGGGCGCTCGCACTCGTGCTGGCCCTGGCACTCGCCGTGGGCATCGTGCTGCGGATCGGCGGCACGCTCAACATCCAGGTCGCCGTGTCGGCGCTGCTGGTGTTCGCCAGCACCGACCCGGACTCCTACGCGGTGTCGCGCCTGTGGGAGACGGCCGTCGGCGCCGGGGTCACCGTGGTGCTCGCGCCCCTGCTGCTGCCCGCGAACCCGGCCCGCACGTTCGTGAAAGAACTCCACGAGACCGCGGCCGAGCTGGCGCAGAACCTCCGGGCGCCGGTCGGCGAGGAATCGGTGCGCGCGGTCGAGACCCGCGCCCGAGCGTTGCCCGGAAAGCTCGCCCTGGCGCGGAAAGCCGTGCGCTGCCACCCGTGGTGGCGCCGGACCGAGACCGACCACCTCGCCACGCTCGTGCCCCTCGCCCGCACCGCCGCCGACATCGGCACCCTCGTGCGCATCCACTTCGAGGACACCACCGAACTCGCCGCCCGCGGCGAACCGATCGACACGTCCGAAGTCGCGGGCTCCCTCTCCGATGCCGTGACCGCCGTCCTCACCGGCACGCCCGACCCGTCGGCCCTCGCCACCGCCAAAGCCGCCATCCTGCACAACGCCGAAACCGACGGCACCCGCCTCGGCGCCATCGCCCGTCGGCCCCTGCGGCGCATCGCCGCTCTCCTGCGCGAACCACCCACCGAGTGACCCCCCATCGCGCCGCCCTCGCCCGCCCCACCCCACACGCGAGATCACGCCGGCTCCCGCCCCACCCCACACGCGACATCACGCCGGCTCCCGGCGCAACCCCCACGCGAGATCACGCCGACTCCCGGCGCAACCCCCACGCGAGATCGCGCCGGCTTCTGGACTGAGCGATTTTCACGCGGCCCCTGGGCCGCGTGAAAATCGGGAGGGAAGAAGCCGGCTCGAAGCGATCTCGCACGCCTCGGCGGAGCCGAGGCAGACAACACAGCCGGCTCAAAGCGATCTCGCACGCCTCGGCGGCGCCGAGGCCAAATTACCGAACTCCTGCTGTTCACGGTCGTAGCGCTGCGTGAGGCCGTTGCCGTAGCGGTCCCACCAGTTCTGGGTGTGCCCGCCCTGCGTGGTGGTCGTGGCGCCGTAGACCTGGCGGTCGTACTCGATGCGGGCGTCGTGGAAGTCCTGTTGGAACTGCTCGGGGGTGAGGCCCTGGATGTGCTGCACCGCGGCCGGGTCGAGGGTGCCCGCGCTGCGGACGATGTCGGCGCCGCCCATGTGGTTGAGGATGGCGCGCACGCCGCCGGCGCCGCGCATGTGCGCGCCGGACATCACGGCGGCCTGGGTGCCGGGGTCGGTGAAGGCGAGGGCGCCGGCCGTGCGGGCGTTGGCCGACATGAGGCGCGCGACGACGGCGTGTTCCTCGGCGCTGCCGATGCCGTACTGGTTGCGCACGGCCGTGATCTCGTCCTAGCCGTTGTGCATGTTCTGGCGGAAGCCGTAGACCTCGGGCACGCCGCCCTGCTCGCCGGTCGCGCCTTCCAACCGCATGATCGAGTCGACGACGCGGTCGTCCAGCTGCGTCGGCGCGGCAGCCGGAGCGGCCGCGCCGCCACCAGCAGCAGCCTGCGTACCGCCGCCAAGCCCCTGCGCCACGGCCGTGTCGGCGTCGGTGTACCCCTGCACCGCCGACTGGACCTTGCCGCTGACCTCGCCGATGAGGTTCACGAACTTGCCGAGCGAGGAGACCAGCTGCGATTGCAGCGTCGAGTTCGCCGCGGCCACCCCGCTGCCGATCCCGGCGAACGAGAGCGCGTCGATCACGAGTGACTCGAGGTCGCGCGTCGAGGACAACGCCGAGGAGCCCAGGCTCTCCACGTCCTTCACGATCGACGACACTTCGGGCGAGCTCACCCGGTAACTTCCCGCTGTCATGCCTGCTCCGTCCGACTCGGCTGCTTTCCCGTCGAGAATTCCCCACCCACCGCGCCGGGCACACGGCCGAATTACCCACTCGCGGACCCCGCCCGTATCGAATCGGAGCCGGGTGGGTATTTGTGGCACATGGAGGCGGACGAAACCCGGCACGAGCGGGTCGACGAGGAGATCGAGCGGCTGGACGAGCGGCTGTGGTCGATCGCCCGCGCGCTCCACGCCGGCCCCGAGCCGGCCAACGCCGAGCACGAGGCCGTCCGCGCGCTGACCGGCGAGCTGGCCGAGGCGGGCTTCGCCGTCGAGCCCGGCGTGGCGGACCTGACCACGGCGTTCACCGCGTGCCACGGCGAAACCCGGCCGTGCGTGGCGCTGCTGCTGGAGTACGACGCGGTGCCCGGCCTCGGGCACGCGAGCGGGCGCAACCTCGTCGCGGCCGCCGGGCTCGGGGCCGCGCTTGCCGCGCGGGCCGTCACCGGCGACGAACGCGGCTCGATCCTCGTCGTCGGCTGCCCCGCCGCGGAACCGGCCACGGGCAAGGCCGCCCTCGCCGCCGCCGGGGTGTTCGACGACGTCGACGCGGCACTGGTCTTTCACCCAGGCACGCACTCCTGGACGTGGGCGCCGCTGACCGCCCGTACAGACGTACGGGTGACCGTGCACGGCCGCGCCGCACACCCGACCGCCGTGCCGCGCCGCGGTGTCGACGCGGTGGCCGCGCTCGTGCAGACGTTCACCGCCGTCGCGGCACTGCAGTCGCGCCTGCCCGCCGGCTTCCACGTGCAGGGCATCATCACGCGCGGCGGCGAGTCCACCGCCGTCGTGCCCGACCTGGCCGAGGCGTGGTTCGGGCTGTCCGCGCCGACCACCGCCGCGCTCGAAAAACTGGTGTCCGACGTGACGGCGTGCGCCGAGGGCTCGGCCCTGGCCACAGGCGCGAAAGCCGAGACCGAGCGGCTCGGCCCCGGCTGCGCGCACTTGCGCGACAACCCTGTGCTGTCGGCCCACTTCGCCCGCCACCTCGTCGCGCGCGGCATCCACGCGACGCCGCCGGATCCGGGTGTGTTTCCCGGTTCCTCCGACGTCGGCGACGTCAGCCTGAAGGTGCCCACGATCCACCCCTTCATCGCGATCCTCGACCCCGGCCACGCCGAGCGCACGCCGGAGTTCGCCGCGGCGGCCGCGTCCCCGCGGGCCCGTTCGGTGCTCCTCGCGGCGGCCGCGGCGCTCGGCAGGACCACGGTGGACCTGCTGGCGCACCCGGCGCTGGTGAGCCAGGCGTGGGACTGCTTCGCCGACCAGGCCCGCGCCGAGCGCACGAGCTGACCCCGAAAAGGACGCGGAAAGGACCACCATGGCCGACGTGCTCACCTTCGGGATCGAAGAAGAGTTCCTCGTCGTCGACGACCGGGGACGCCCGGTGCACGCGGCCGACGCCGTGCTGGACTCGGCCGGCGACAGCGGCGTGGGAGATCTCCAGCAGGAGCTCACCAAGTCGCAGGCCGAGACCGCGACCGGCATCTGCGTGACCCGCGACGAAGCCGTCGAGCAGCTGCAGGCGATGCGCACCTCGCTCGCCCGCGCGGCCGACCGGCGCGGGCTGCGGATCCTGCCCTGCGCGAGTCCGCCCGTCTCCGCCGGCGAGCTCCCGGCCATCACCGCGACCCCGCGCTACCGGCGGATGGCCGCGCACTTCGGCGCCACCGCGCGCGCCACGCTCACCTGCGGCTGCCACGTCCACGTCGCCGTGCCCGACCCGGAGACCGGCACGCGAGTGCTCGGGCACGTGCGGCCGTGGCTGCCCGCGCTGCTCACCGTCACGGCCAACTCGGCGATCGCGGACGGCATCGACACCGACTACTGCAGCTGGCGCAACCAGGAATGGGCGCGCTGGCCCTCGGCCGGGCCCCCGCCGCGCTTCGCCTCGCACGCCGACTACGAGGGCGTCGTGGACGCGTGGCTGCGCGCGGGCGCGATCCTCGACCGCGGGATGGTCTACTGGGACGTGCGCCTGTCGGAGAAGCAGCCGACAGTCGAGTTCCGCGTCGCAGACGTCGCCGCCACCGCCGAAGAGGCCACGCTGCTCGCCGTGCTGTGCCGCGCACTCGTGGCCACGGTGCTCGACGCCGGCGATCCCCCGCACCTGTCCAACGAGGTGCTGCGCGGCCAGCTCTGGCGCGCCGCCCGCGAAGGCGTCACAGGCCATTGCCCCGACCCGGCCACCGGCGACCTCCTGCCTGCCGTGGAGGTGCTCAAGCGGCTGGCCGAGTTCTGCGCGCCCGCGCTCCGTTCTGCCGGCGACACCGAGTTCGTCCTCGAAGGCCTCGCGCGGCTCGCTCGCGACGGCGGCGGAGCCGACCGCCAGCGCCGGCTCTTCGCGAACCGGGAAAGCGCCCTCGACGTCGTCGACCGCTTCGCCGTGCCGACCGGCGCGGCGAGACCGTCGACGGCCTGACCCGCCCGGACGGTGGCCGGGCGGTCACCCGGTTACGATGAGTGGTCAGCTTCGAGACCCGCCCCAGTCCCCGGTCCCAAGTGGAAAGGCAGCGACATGCCTGTCGAGCCTCGGTTCGCCGGCCCGGTGCGGGTGCTCCTCGTCGAAGACCACGACATGGTGGCCCAGGCTCTCGAGCTCGCCCTGCAACGCTCCCCCGCGATTTCCGTGGTCGGGCGCGCCAGCTCGCGCGAGGCCGCGACAGCCGACACGGCCCGGCTGCGGCCGGACGTCGTGGTGCTCGACCGGCGCCTGCCCGACGGCGACGCCGTGGCCGCGATCGGCGACCTTGCCGCGCTGGGCTCGCGCGTCCTCGTCCTCACCGGCGACGCCACCCCCGCCGTCGCCGCGCGCGTGGCCGAGGCCGGCGGCCAGGGGCTGCTGCTCAAGTCCGCGCCGCTGGACCAGCTGGAGTCGGCCGTGCAGCGCGTCGCCAAGGGCGAGGTCGTGTTCGACGCCGCGCTGCTGCCCGGCGTGCTCGACCGGCTCACCGGCCGGGCCCGCGGCAACGGCTCGGCGCTGACCGCACGGGAACGGGAAACGCTGCAGTTGCTCGCGGAAGGCGCCAGCACGGAGGAGATCGGCGACCGCCTCGGCGTCACCCGCAACACCACGCGCAACCACGTGCAGCGCGTGCTGGAGAAGCTCGGCGCGCGCTCGAAGCTCGAAGCGGTCGCCCTCGCACGGCGCGAGGGCCTGCTCGATTGATGCACCTGCGTCAGTGACGCGGTCTTGATCTGCGTCTGCCACTCGACGGGCGTTTCGCGCAGAGTGGCGACGTGGAGGTTCCTGCGCCCGTCGATGCCGAGTGCGCGCTGCCCGAGTCGGTGGCCGGTCTCGCGCTCGCGCGCGACTTCACCCGGGCGACCCTGACCGGCTGGGGCTTCGGTGCCGTGGCCGACGACGCGCTGCTGATCGTGACCGAGCTGGCCACCAACGCCGTGCAGCACGGCGAGGGGAAACCCGTGCTGCGGCTCAAGTACGGCGACGCGGTGGTCCGGCTCGAGGTCACCGACGAGAGCACCGCGCTGCCGGCGACTCGCGAGTCCGGTCCGGACGGCGGCTGGGGCCTTCGGCTGGTGCAGGAGCTCTCGCTCGCGTGGGGCGTCACGCCCGGCGTGTCGGAGAAGGTCGTCTGGTGTGAGCTCGGCCGGGCTCCGCGCGAGTGAACCGGAGGCTGCCCGCGTGAGCCGGATGAGGCAGAGTTGGGGCATGGACGACCCCGCGGTGGACGACCTCGGCCTGCTGGTGCGGGGAGTCCTCGACTACGCGATCTTCATGCTCGACCCGACCGGCCGCGTCGTCACCTGGAACGCGGGCGCCGAACGCATCAAGGGCTACCGGGCCGAGGACATCATCGGGCAGCACTTCTCCGTGTTCTACCCGCCGGAGGAGATCGCCGCTCGCAAGCCCGAGCGTGAGCTCGAAACCGCGCTCGCCGAAGGCCGGCTCGAGGACGAAGGCTGGCGCCTGCGCAAGGACGGCACCCGGTTCTGGGCCAACGTCGTGATCACCGCGCTGTTCGACGACGAGCGAAACCACCTGGGGTTCGGCAAGGTCACCCGCGACATGACCGAACGCCGCGCCGCCGAAGAGGCCCTGCGCGAGAGCGAGGAACGCTTCCGCCTGCTGGTTCAGGACGTGGTCGACTACGGCATCTTCATGCTCGACACCGGCGGCCACATCATCAGCTGGAACGCCGGCGCCCAGCGCATCAAGGGCTACCGCGCCCACGAGATCATCGGCCGGCACTTCTCCGTGTTCTACCCCGCCGAGGACATCGCCGCCCGCAAACCCGAACGCGAGCTCGAAACCGCGCTCGCCGAAGGCCGGCTCGAGGACGAAGGCTGGCGCCTGCGCAAGGACGGCACCCGGTTCTGGGCCAACGTCGTGATCACCGCCCTGTTCGACGACACCGGCACGCACCGCGGGTTCGGCAAGGTCACCCGCGACATGACCGAACGCCGCACCGCCGAGCAAGCCCTGGTGCAGCGGCGCCGGCTGGTCGGGCACCTCGTGGACGCCCAGGAGGTGGAGCGGCGGCGCATCGCGTGGGACGTGCACGACGACTCGATCCAGTCGATGGTCGCCGTCGGCATGCGGTTGCAGCTGCTGGCCGACCGGCTGCCTGAGGAGCACCGTGAGGGCGTGCACGCGCTCGACGAGTCGGTGCGCGCGGCGGTCGACCGGCTGCGCACGCTCGTCTCCCGGCTGCGACCGCCGGACCTGGACCGCCACGGGCTAGTGGTCGCGCTCACCGGTTACCTCGAAGAGGCCCTGCCCGGCTGGGGGCTCCAGTACACCCTGCGCCACGGCCTCACGGCCGAGCCCACCTCGGAAGCCGCCGTGACGGGGTACCGGATCTGCCAGGAAGCGCTCACCAACGTGCACAAGCACGCCCGCGCGTCGCGAGTGGAGGTTTCGTTGTCCACAGTAGACAGGGGCACGCTGTTCCGCTTGACCGACGACGGGGTCGGCACCGCCGTCACCGGTACCGACCCCGGCCGCGACCACTTCGGACTGATCGAGATGCGCGAACGCGCCGAGTCGGCCCACGGCTGGTGGTCGATGTCCAGCGAACCCGGTGAAGGGACGACCGTGGAGTTCTGGCTGCCGAGCGCCCCGGACGAGCAGCGGTGACCGGCCCCCTGCGCGTCGTGATCAGCGACGACGACGACATGATCCGCGACGCCCTGCGCGAGGTGCTCGACGAGCAGCCCGACATCGAGGTCGTCGGAGTCGGGCGCGACGCCGAAGACGCGATCACGCTCGCCGAGCGCCACCGGCCCGCCGTCGCGGTGCTCGACGTGCGCATGCCCGGTGGCGGCGGGGCCCGCGCCGCGCGTGAGATCGCGGCCCGCTGCCCGGGGACGGCGGTGCTCGCGTTCTCCGCCTACTCCGATTACGCGTCCATGGCCTCCATGGAGAGCGCGGGCGCCGTCGAGTACCTCGCGAAGGGTGTGCCGAACCGCGAGATCGTCGCGGCTGTGCGGCGGCTGGCCGGACGGTAGCCGCGCGCTCACGAGGGGTTCCGGTCGCCGGACCGGGGCGCGTCCGATCGGAGCCACTCACGCCGGATCGCCCGTATGGCAGGAAAATCACCCGAAAATGGGGTGTGACGCGACCCGGAACCGGGTAGCCGATGCTCGCCCCAGGGCGATCCCCTTCCCCGGCGACAGAGAGGGTGTCCGTCGTGAGCAGCTTCGTGGATACGGACCTCGGCGTGGACCACGGCTTCGACCGCGCGTTGCGCGGCTACCTCTCCCGGGTGGCCGCCGCGGTCGGCGTGGGACTGGAGTCCTGCACGGTCGACCTCGACGTGCCCGTCTCGGCCTACGTCGCCCTCGACCGGCGGCTCGAGCGGTTCCCCGACCGGGACCTGGCGCTGCTGTGGGACGAGGTGCACGGCTGGTCGGCGGCGATCGAGGCCTCGTGCGGGGAGGACCTGATCGTGCTGGCCTACCTCGACGCTGACGACGTGCTCGCCGAGCCCGCCGCCGTCGAGCGCTTCCTGGTGGCGCTGCGCGCGGCCGACCACTCCCTCGGCCGCCCCGACCCGCGCAAGCTGCGCCGCGCGGGCGGGCACGACGAGCTGCTGGAACGCCTGGCCTGACGCGGGCGATGCGTCGGCGCGGGCGAAAGCGGGTAGTCCCCAGTCGGGAAAGGAGTGCGTCATGGCACCGAAACGGCCCGTCTGGAGCGGCTCGCTGACCCTCGGCCTGGTGACGGTGCCGGTGCGGCTCTACAGCGCGATCGAGGACCACACCGTGCACTTCCGCCAGTTCGAGCGCGGCACGAGCGACCGCATCCGCTACCGGCGGGTGAACGAGCGCACCGGCGACGAGGTGGAGCTGGCCGAGATCGTGAAGGGCTACGAGCTCGACGACGGCGACTACGTGCTGGTCGAGCCCGAGGAGCTCGACGAGATCGCCCCCGGGCGCAGCAAGTCGCTCGACGTCGAGGCGTTCGCCGACCTCGCCGGCATCGACCCGATGTTCTTCGACCGCACCTACTGGCTCGCCCCCGCGAGTTCCGACTACGACAAGCCGTACTCACTGCTGCTCGCGGCGATGGCCAAGACGGACAAGGCGGGGGTTGCCAAGTTCGTGCTGCGCGGGCGCGAGTACCTGGCGCTCGTGCGGGCCGGCGACGGGGTGATGCTGCTCGACACGCTGCACTTCGCCGCGGACCTGCGGGACCGGGAGAAGTCGCTGCCGGACCTGCCGGAGAAGGCGCCGGCGCGCGGCAAGGAGTTCGACATGGCCGTGGACCTCATCGAGGCGCTGACGGAGGACTGGCGGCCCGAGGACTACCGCGACACCTTCACCGACCGCGTCCACGAGCTGATCGAGGCCAAGCGCAAGGGCGACAAGGTCACGCCGGCCACCGAGGCCGCGGAGCCGACGAAGGTGGTCGACCTGTTCGAGGCACTGCAGCGCAGCGTGAAGAACGGGAAGCGGCGTGGCAAGAAGGAGAAGGGGCCGCAGCTCGCGGACCTCACCAAGGCCGAACTCGACGAGCTGGCCAAGGAACGCGAGATCAAGGGCCGCTCGAAGATGAAGCGCGCGGATCTGGAACGGGCGCTGGAAGAGGCATCCTGACCGTCCGCCGGCGACACCGGGAGTCACCGGGGTTGCGCGAGCAGCCAGTCGAGCGCGGTGGGCAGCGCGTTGAGCACCGAGATGTGCCCGTCGCGGGGCCGCAGCCACAGCTGGGCGTCGGGCAGGTGGGCCAGCAGGTACTGCGCGTGCGACGCGGGGACCACGCGGTCGGCACCGCCTTGCACCAGCAGGACCGGCGTGCGCACGTCGGCGAGCTCGAAGGCCCAGCCGGACGCGTAGGCGACGTCGTCGTCGACCTCTCCGTCGTGGCCGGCGCCGCCGGCTTCCCCGGCGTCGGCGCCCAGCGGTCCCCACGCGCCTTCCAGCGCCGCCCAATCGGTCGCGACGAAGCTCGCCGGGTCGAACTCGTGCGTGAGCGCGTGGGCCATCCGCGCTTCGCGGCCTTCGCGGGCCGCACGCAGCGAAGTCGGGTCGGCCATCCCGGCGAACCAGTCGAACTCCTCGGTGTACGGCGCGACCCCGGCCAGGGCCACGGCCGCGGTGACGCGGTCCGGCAGCTGCGCGGCGGCCGCCAGCGCGTGCGACCCGCCGCCCGAAGCGCCGACCACCGCGAAGCGGCCGAGACCCAGCGCGTCGGCTGCCAGGCGCACGTCCTCGGCCGCGGACCCGATGGTGCGGCCCGGCACCGTGCTCGAACCGCCGTAGCCCGGCCGGCCGTAGGAGACGACCCGGATCCCGCGGGCGTCCGCGGCCTGCAGGACCGGTGCCAGCAGCGTCCCGGTCTGCGGCGTGCCGTGGAGCCAGACCACCGTGCGGGCGTCGCCGCGGCCGCTGTCGTGCACGCGCAGCACGCGGTCGCCGGCGAGGGTCAGATCGTGTGAGGTCCCCATGCGCCGCGACTCTAGCGGCCCGCGCGCGTGAGGGAACGGCGTTCACGGGGTACCTCGCGAGGTATGGACTCAGACGCGAACCCCGACCTCCGGCTCGACGACACCGCGGCCGAGCACCTCGAACCCGACCGCGCGACGCTGGACGCGGTCGGCAAGATCACCGAGGCGCTGGAGACCGTCGAGATCGCTCGCGGCCACCTCTACGAGTTCCACCAGCTCACCGGCTCCGCGGACCGCAAGCTCGCCGACGGCATCGCCATGCTGCGCGACGCGGGCCACGCCGCGCACGCCGACCGGCTCACCGAGCACCTGCTGGGCCGCAACGTGCTGCACGGGCGCTGGACGTTCCAGATCGTGGAGGAGTACGACACCACCTACTACCGGGCGTTTCACGACCACGAGACCCGCGTGCGCGAGCTCACCCGCGGCGTCCGCCACCTCGCCGAGGCCCGCGTGAAGCGCGAGAACCGCACGGCCGGGCTGCCGGGCCACGAAGCCACCCCGAACTCGCAAGACTGAGCCTCGAACCCCCACCGCGCGAACCCCCACCGATTGAACCCACAGCGCCTCGGAAACGACGCGGCACAAGCCTTCCCGCTAAGGTTTCGGTGAACCGACCGCGCGAGTGGAGGCACCAGGAATGAGCAACGTTGAGACCGAGCCACCCGTCCTGGACTGCGGGGACGACGCGGCCGGCCACGGCGGGGTCGAGGTGCTCGGCGCGCGGGACGTGCCGCTGGGCGGACCGCGCGCTATGAAGGTGCGCCGCACGTTGCCGCAGCGCAAGCGTTCGCTCGTCGGCGCCTGGTGCTTCGCCGACCACTACGGGCCCGACGACCCGAGGACGACCGGCGGCATGTCCGTCGGCTCGCACCCGCACACCGGCCTGCAGACGGTGAGCTGGCTGTTCGCCGGTGAGATCGAGCACCGCGACAGCCTCGGCTCCCACGCGATGATCCGCCCGGGCGAGCTGAACCTCATGACCGGCGGCCACGGCATCTGCCACTCCGAGGTCTCGACGCCGGAGACCACCACGCTGCACGGCGTGCAGCTGTGGGTCGCGCTGCCCGACGCGCACCGCCACGCCGAGCGCGACTTCCAGCACTACGCCCCGCCCGTGACCGACCTCGGCGGCGCCACCGCACGCGTTTTCCTCGGCACGCTCGCCGGTGAGACGTCGCCGGTCAAGACGTTCACCCCGCTGCTCGGCGCGGAGCTGGTCCTGGAGCCCGGCGCCCGCGTGACGCTCGACGTCGACCCCGAGTACGAACACGGCGTGCTCGTCGACACCGGCGAGGTCACCTTCGCCGGCTCGACGCTGCACACCACCGACCTCGGTTACCTCGGCACCGGCCGCGGCACGCTCGAGCTCGCGAACACCGGCGAAGGCCGCGCTCGCGTGATGCTGCTCGGCGGGCCGCCGTTCGGCGAGGACATCGTGATGTGGTGGAACTTCGTGGCCCGCACGCACGAGGAGATCGTGGAGTACCGCGAAGCGTGGCAGGCCGAGTCACCGCAGTTCGGGGCGATCCCCGAGGTGCCGGGCGACCCCGCGCGGCTGCCCGCTCCGGTCCTGCCCAACGTGCGGATCAAGCCGCGCCGCAACCCCTGACGAGCGCCGCGAAGATCCGGTCCACGTCCTCGCGCCCGGTCCGCCAGTTGCTGAACGCGGCCCGCAGCGCGGGCACGCCCGCGTAGACCGTCGGCGTCACGAACGTCTCGCCCTCGGCGGCGACGGCGCGCACCACGGCGTCGATGCGGTCCTGCGTCGGGCCCTCGGCCAGCGTGAAGCAGACGACGTTGAGCCGCACCGGCGCGAGCAGCCGCCACTGCGGCGTGCCGGCCAGGCGGTCGCCGAGGTCGCGGGCGTGGGCGACGCAGCGTTCCACGATCTCCCGGTGCCCGGCCCGCCCGTACGCGGCGAGCGTGCACCACGCGGCCAGCGCCCGCAGCCGCCGCGACGATTCGGGCGTGCGGTGCACGAAGTCCGGGTTGTCGCCCGGATGGCCGAGATAGGCCGCCGAGTTCTGGAACACGCGCACCTGCAGGTCGAGCCGGCGGCTGAACTGGATCGCCGAGTCGTAGGGCACGTTGAGCCACTTGTGCAGGTCGACGCACACCGAGTCGGCCAGCTCCAGCCCGTCGACGAGCCCCGCGTGCTCGGGCGAGAGCGCGGCGAACCCGCCGAACGCGGCGTCGACGTGCAGCCAGAACGGGTACTTCTCCTTGAGTGCGGCGATCGCCCGCAGGTCGTCGAAGTCGACGGTGTTGACCGTGCCCGCGTTGGCGATCACGATCGCGGGCCGCCCGCCCAGCTCGGCGAGCGCCCGGTCCAGCGCCTCGACGTCCACGGCCTCACGTTCGGGCTGCACGGTCACCGGCCGCAGCGCCGAGCGGCCCAGTCCCAGCACGGACATCGCCTTGAGCGCGCTGGAATGCGGCGACCCGCTGAGTACCTCGACCGGCCCGAGTGCGGCGACCCCGGCGTCGGCGACCGTGACGCCGAGCCGCTCCCCCAGCCACTCGCGCCCGATCGCCAGACCGACCACATTGGACATCGTCGCGCCGGACACGAACGCGCCGCTGAACGCGGGTCCCAGCCTGAACAGCTTCGCGAGCCAGCCGACCGTCTCGCGTTCGAGGTCCGAAGCCGAGGAATCCAGCGACGACACGGGGTTCTGGTCCGCCGCGGCCGTGAGCCAGTCGCCGGCCACCGCCGCGGGGGTCGCGCCGCCCGTGACGAAGCCCAGGTACCGCGGCCCGGCGCTCGCGGCGAACCCGGGCGCCCAGCGTCGCCCGAACTCCGCGAGCGCGGCCCGCGCGCCCACGCCGTCCTCCGGCAACTCGGCGGGTTCGAACGTCCCCGGCGGCACCGCCACCGGACGGTCCGCCACCCCCGCGAGCAACTCGCCGGCCTGCTCACGCGCGGCGTCGAGCAGCGCGGGCAGGCCGGCGAGGTCTTCGGCCAGCTTCGAGTACACAGCCACCTCCTGCGGCGACCCTAGCCGCGCACGGCCACGCCCGTCGCAGGCCAATCCTGCGGAACTGGCCCGCTCAGCGGCTCAGGCGCGTCCGCGCCCGCCCCGGGTCGAAGTTCACCTTCCGCAGCGGACCGGCGACCAGCAGCACCAGCGCCACGGCCGACACGCCCGCCAGCAGCAGCGCGGCCACGAACTGAGCCGCCTCCGACGTCGCCGAGGCCAGCACCGCGAACCCGGCGAGCACCACGACCGTCGGGCCCGCCAGCGCCGCCGCCGTGGCCGGCACCGGGACCCGCCGCCCGTCGGGCCGCCGGGCCGAGACGACCGCCGCGCCGGCACACACCACCGCGGCCACGAGGAGGCAGCCGCCCACGGTGTCGGAAAGCCGGTGCCAGCCGAGCGCGACGGTCGCCGCGGCTACCCAGGCGACGCCGAGTGAACCCACGGCGAGCACCCAGGTGCGCATCCGTGCGGGCAGCACCACCGCCAGCGCGAACAGCACCGCCGTCGCCGCGCTGACGTGCCCGCTCGGGAAGCTGTTGTGGCTCGCGACCGCGTAGCCGTCGTGGCTCCCGGGCCGGTCGAGCACGTAGATCTTGAGCAGCTGCGCGGCGACCAGCGGGGTCGCGAGGAGCACCAGCGCCGTCACGCCCAGGGCGAACCGGCGCCGTACCAACGCCAGCGCGAGGACCAGCACGGCGACCGCGCCGAGCAGCACCACGAGGTCCACGTCGCGCAACGGCACCGCCCAGTCCACAGTGGACGGGCCGGTGGCCTGGGCGCTGTGCACCACGCCGTTCTCCGCCTCCTGGCCCGCTGCCGTGCGCACGAAGAGCAGGTACGCCACGAGGAACGCGACCGCGCAGCCCACCGCGCTCGCGACGAGCAGCACGGTGCGCGACGGTGTCCGCGCCTCGAGCGCGTGGCGCGGGGAGCCGGACGGGGTGATCGGGGGTGCCTCGGGGAACGTCACTGCCATGGACCCGAGTCTCGGCGGGAGATTTAGCGGTCGGGTCAGTGCCGTGTCATGGTTTTGCTACAAGATCGCCCCGGTTCGCCCCACGCTGCGGTTTTCCGAATAATGGCCGGGGTGGCAGAGGTGTTGGTGTTCGAGGACGACGCGGCCGTGCGGGAAGGACTCCAGCTGGCCCTGCGCAGGCAGGGTCACGTGGTGCACACCGCCGGCTCGGGCGAGGCGGGGCTGGACCTGGTGCGCAAGCACCTGCCCGACATCGTGGTGCTCGACCTGATGCTGCCCGGGATGGACGGGTTCGAGACCTGCCGCCGGATGCGCTCGCTGGGCGAGGTGCCCATCATCATGCTGACCGCGCGCAGCGACGACTTCGACGTGGTCGCGGGCCTGGAGGCCGGCGCCGACGACTACGTGGTGAAGCCGGTGGAACCGCGCATGCTCGACGCGCGGATCCGCGCCGTGCTGCGGCGCGCGGTCAGCGATCACGACGGGCGCGCGGGCGAGGTCGAACGCCACGGCGAGCTGGTGATCGACCGTGCCGGCATGCTCGTGAAGAAGCGCGGTGATCAGGTGGCGCTCACGCCCACCGAGCTCAAGCTGCTGCTCGAGATCTCCCGCACGCCGGGCCAGGTGTACAGCCGCCAGCAGCTGCTCACCGCGGTGTGGGACCACGACTACCTCGGCGACTCCCGCCTGGTCGACGCCTGTGTGCAGCGGCTGCGGTCCAAGATCGAGGACGTGCCGGCGCGGCCCGACCACGTCCAGACCGTGCGGGGCTTCGGCTACCGGTTCGGCCGCTCGTGAGGCGTCCGCGGCTGCGGCCGTGGCTCTCGGGGCTGCGGCCCCGGCTGGTGCTGTCCTTCGCGGCGATGACCCTGGTCGGCGCGGCCGCCGCGGCCGGCGCCAGCTACGTGACGGCGCGCACGACCATCCTGCAGGGCGTGCAGGACCCGGCCATGGTCCAGCTGCGCGACCAGGTCACCGCGTACCTGCCGCAGATGACGCTGCCGCCGGACCAGCGCCAGCTCGACAACCTCGCCGACAACCTCAAGGGCACCACCGTCGCGGTCTACCGGGACCTGCGTTCGCGGTCGGGGCTCGACCCCTCGGAGCTGCCCGCCGACCTGCGCGAGGAGGTCGCCGCCGGCGGCACGATCCAGTTCAAGCGGGTGATCAGGGGCGACACCCCGCTGCTGATGGTCGGGATGCCGGTGCTGCAGCGCGCCGACAACGGGGTGGCACACACGGGCGTCGAGGTCTACTCCATGGTGTCGCTGGCCGCCCAGCAGACCGCGATCGACCAGTTGGCGACCCGCGCGTGGCAGACGGCCGCCCTGGCGCTGCCGATCGCGGTCGCGCTGGCGCTGCTGGCCGCCCGGCAGGTGCTGCGCCCGGTGCGCGCGCTGAACGCCGCGGCGCGCAAGCTCGGCCACGGGCAGCTCGACGTCCGCCTGCGCGCCAAGGGCTCCGACGAGCTGGCCCAGCTCGTGACCACGTTCAACAGCACCGCGGCGGAGCTCGAACGCACCGTGGGCACGCTGCGGGAAATGGAGGCCGACGCGCGCCGCTTCGTCGCCGACGTCTCCCACGAGCTGCGCACCCCGCTGGCCGCGATGAACGCGGTGACCGACGTGCTCGACGAGGACGCCGAGCAGCTGCCCGCCGACACCGCCGTCGCCGCGCGCCTGGTGTCGACCGAAACGCGCCGGTTGACGCGGCTCGTGCAGGACCTGGTGGAAATCTCGCGGTTCGACGCCGGGCGCGCCGAGTTGCGGTTGGAGGAGTGGGACGTGGCGCAGGGCGTGACCGACAGCCTCGCCGCGCGCGGCTGGACCGCCGCCGACGGGATCGTCACCGACCTGCCGGCCGGCGTCGTCGCGACCGTCGACCCGCGCCGGCTCGACATCGTGGTCGCGAACCTCGTCGGCAACGCCCTGCGCCACGGCGAAGCGCCGGTCGAGGTGCACCTGGCCGCCGACGCGCACACCGTGACGCTGGAGGTCACCGACCACGGTCCCGGCATCCCCGAACCCGTGCTGCCCCACGTGTTCGACCGCTTCACCAAGGCCGACTCGGCGCGGGCGCGCTCGGAGGGCAGTGGGCTCGGCCTGTCCATCGCGCGGGAGAACGCCCGGCTGCACGGCGGCGACGTCGAGGCCGCGAACACCGGTTCCGGCGCGCGGTTCACCCTGTGGCTGCCCCGCCACCCCCGGCCAGGAGAGGCGCGATGAAGAAGCTCGTGACCGCGCTCGCCGTGCTCCTGCTCGTGAGCGCGTGCGGCATCCAGCCCACCGTCGTCGTGCCCGCCGGCCCCGCCCCGACCGCGGTCGGCCCCGGCGCCCGCGCGAACCAGCTGACGCTGTACTTCCTGGTCGACGGCCAGCTCGCCCCCGTCGTGCGCAGCTGGGGCAGCCCGGTGTCGCCGGAGCTGGCGGTGAACGAGCTGTTCCAGGGCCCCAGCCCGGTCGAGCAGAAGAGCGGGTACTACTCGCTCCTGTTCCCCGGCGACGGCCAGGTCACCATCGACACCGGCAGCGTGCCGCCGACGGTGTCCATCCCGTTCTCGATCAAGCCGCTCTACCTCGGCGTGGACCAGGTGGTCTGCACCACCGTCGCCGCGATGTCGGCGGCGGGGCTGCCCGTGGACCTGCGCGGCGTTTCGGTGGTCACGCCCGATTCGCGCATCGGTCCGACGCTCTGCACGTTTTGAGCCGCTGACAGAAGCCGGTCAGGCGGGGTAGGCGCGCAGAGCCCGCGCGTCGGCCAGCGAACGCGCCCACCATTGCAGCTGGTCGAGCAGCTTCTTCACCGCCGCACCGGTGGCTTCGGCGTCGGTGGGGCTGCCGGACTCGTCGAACCGGCCGTGGGCACCGTGGAAGCTCACGGTGTCGCGGATGGTCACGGCGTGCAGCTCGGCGAAGACCGGGCGCAGGTGCTCCACCGCGCGCAGGCCGCCGGAAAGTCCGCCGTACGCCACGAAAGCGACCGGTTTGGCCTGCCACTCCGAGCGGAACCAGTCGACGGCGTTCTTGAGCGACGCCGGGTAGCTGTGGTTGTACTCCGGCGTGATCACGACGAACGCGTCGGCCGCGGCGAGCCGGGCCGCGAGGCGCCCGGCCTCCGGCGCGGGCTCGGACCCGAACGCGGGAAACGCCAGCGGCAGAGCCAGATCGGCGCAGTCGACCACGTCCACCTCGAACCCGCCGTGCGCGGCGGCCTCGCGGGTGAACCAGTTCGCGACCGTCGGCGCGAACCGTCCTTCCCGGACACTGCCGACGATCACGGCAACCCGGACCGGAACTTCTGACACGATTATTCTCCTCGAATCACCGTGCGGAACCGGGTGTCCCGCACCGGAACCGAGTCTGGAACTTCAAGCTCACTTGAAGTCAAGCTGTCCTCGCTCCCTCTATCCTCGCTGCCATGACCAAGACGGAGCTGCCCGAGCTGACCGTGGGCGAGCTGGCGCACCGCACCGGGGTGCCCGCCTCGGCCCTGCGGTTCTACGAGGACGAGAAGCTGATCCGCAGCCGTCGCACGGCGGGCAACCAGCGCCGTTACCGCCGCGACACGCTGCGGCGCGTCACGTTCATCCGGATGTCGCAGCGGGTGGGCATGCCGTTGTCGCAGATCCGCGAGGTGCTCGCGCTGCTGCCGGACGACCGCACCCCCACCCGCGCCGACTGGGCCCGCATCTCCCACTGCTGGCGCGAAGACCTCGACGAGCGCATCCGGCAGCTGGAGCAGCTGCGCGACCAGCTCACCGACTGCATCGGCTGCGGCTGCATGTCGCTCACCAAGTGCCGGCTGGCGAACCCCGGCGATCGCCTCGGCCGCGAGGGCCCGGGGCCGAGGCGGCTCCCGGACCACCGCGGGGACGGCTACCCGTGAGCCTCAACCCGGCCTTAGCCCAGCACGAGGCCGCGTACGTAGGCGGCCTGCCCGGCGTGCTGCAAGTCGTCCGAAAGCACACTGATCAGCCGCACGCCCAGGGTCACGGGCGGGTCCCAGCGCTCATCGACGACGGCGTCGAGCGCCTTGCCCTCGAGGCCGCCGACCCACGCCACGGTGTGCTCGTGCACGGCGTCGTAGTAGCCGGTCAGCAGCTTGGGGTCGTCGATCTGCACGGCGGCGACGTCGTCGCTGCTGTGCGCGTAGCCGGTGTCCGCCGGCGGGAAGGGCAAGCCGAAGCGGCGGTGCCAGTCCTGCGCGGTCCAGATCTGCCCGGTGCCCGCGACGTCGGCCACGTGGTCGTCCTGCACGCGCGTGAGGTGCCAGACGAGCCAGGCGATCGAGTTGGCGCCCGGCCCGGGCCGGGCGACGAGTTGGTCGCCGGTCAGGCCGTCGACCGACTGGTGCACGACCTCCTGGATCCGGCCGAAGCCGTCCACGAGCAGATCGGCCACGTTCATCCGTAGTCCTCCTCGGTTCGTTCCTGCCTGCTACCCCGATCCTGCCGTACGCAAACCGCCGTGCCGCCACCGAATTCCGGCGGTCTGGCGCGGCGGCGGGCCGGCTCCGCGGTCCGGCTACGCTCCGAGCAGCTGGTCGAAGAACGAGCGGTAGCGGCGCAGCGCGATCCGCAGGTCCTCCGTGGCGGGCTCGCCGTCGCGCCACTGCCCTTCCAGCTCACCCTTGTGCTCGGCGAAGGTCTCGGCCAGCGAGCTGATCACCGAGGCGACGAGCTCGTCGGCGTCACGCACGGCGCGGCGCGGGTCGTCGACGAAGTCGGTCTGCACCTCCTGCCAGCGGTTGCGGAAGCGGTCGACGTCGCCGGCTTCGAACAGCGGTGGAGCGCCGTCGGTGCGGGCGCGCTGGTCCACAGAACGTCTGTCCGCGGCACGGTCGTCCACGTCGCCGGCCTCCCTCGCACCGGTGTCCACATCGGACGCTTCGCGCGAGCGTTCGCCGGGAACATCCCGGCGTTCCTCGGTGCGGGGCTTTTCGGCCGCACCCGCCAGATCGGCCGTGCTCAGTCCCCGGGTCTCCTGGTCGGTCATGTCGGTCATGTCAGCGGTCTCCGTTCCGCTCGTCGGCGCCGCGGTGGTTGCCGCCGCGCGCGGCGGTGTGCTCGCGGCGGCGCTCGACGGTGTCCTCGTCGGTGCGGCTGTCGGCACGGGTGTCCGTGCGGCTTCCGGCGCCGGTGTCATCGGTCAGCAGGTCCTCGAACACCGTGCGGTAATGCACCATAGCCGAGCGCAGTTCCTCTGTGGACAGTGCTGTCTCCGAGTGGCGGCGGTGCGTCTCGTGCGCCGCGCGGTAGTGCTCCAGCGTGCGCGAGTGGCGCACGGACAAGTCGGAAATCTGCTGGTCGTAGCCCTCGGTCGGGTAGCCGCGCTCGGACATCACGGCCACGAGCAGGTCGTCGGCCTCGTCGAGCGCGCCGGCGGGCTGGTCCACGAACTTCTCCTGGATCAGCCCCCAGTGCTGGGCGTAGCGCTCGCGCGCCGAGGCCGAGAGCGGCCGGATGTCGAGGTCACGGTGGCGGCGTTCGCGTTCGGCCAGCTCCCGTTGCGCCGCACGCGGGCTGTCGCTCTCCTCGACCGCGCGCGAGTATTCCGGACCGAACTGCTGCTGCAGTCGTTTTCGCTGCCGTTCCTGGACGACGAGCCACGCGACGGCGCCGATCACCACGACGGCGACCACCACGATCACGACAATGAGCCAAGTGGGCATCGCACGAACTCCTTCACGGATTTTGTCGAGCCCCCCGTACCGGCCGGGTGCCCGCCGCTGCCCAGGCGAAACGCGAATGCCGCCGGATGAACGGCGTTTTCGGCCGAGTGGCGGAGCGCGAGCCGCCAGATGAGGTACGGTTCGGACGTCAGGGCGAAACCCGGCGGACGGGAGGACGGCGCGTGGACACCACCGTGCGGCTCGCCTCCAGCGCGCTCCGCGTCGTGCCCGGCTTCGACACCATCGCCGGCGTCCCCATCCCCGGCTGGGCCGGCACGCTGCTGGCCGTGGTGTGCATCGTCGCGGCGCTCGCGGTCCTGCTGCTGATCGTGCGCAACCGGCGGCGCTGAGCCGTTTCGCGACTGCTCAGCGGAGGTAGTTGCTGACCTCGATGAGGTTCTCGTCCGGGTCGCGGAAGTAGACGCTGCGGATCTCGCCCGTGGCACCGGTGCGCTCCACCGGCCCCTCCTCGATCGGCACGCCCGCCCGGCGCAGTTCTTCGATCACGTCGTCGAGCACGTCTTCGGTGATGAGGCACAGGTCCGCACTGCCCGGCGTCGGGCGCAGTGCCTTGGGTTCGAACTCGTGGCCCGCCTGGTGCAGGTTGATCTTGCCGGCGCCGAACGCCAGTGCCTTGCGCCCGCCCTTAAACGTCACCTCGGCCATGCCGAGCACCCGCGTGTAGAAGGCCACCGTGGCCTCGACGTCGGCGACGGTGAGCACGAGGTGGTCCAGGCGGTCGATGCGCATCGGGTGTCCCCTTTTCGACGGCGGATCAGGCGCGCGTGAAGCGGGTGGTGATCACGTGGTCCTTCGCCGGGCCGGCGACCACCCACTCCTGGCGCCAGTGGTCGGCGTCGAGCACGCGGTACTCGCCGCGGTAGAGGTCGTCGCGGCACGGGTGGTCCGTGCTCCACCGGCCGGTGGCCAGGTCGAGGTCGTGGAAGAACCCGCCGTGGTCGAAGTGCACGGCGGCGCGGGCGCCGTCGGGGTGGTAGAGCAGGGTGCGGCTCACCGGGCCGGTGTAGCCGGCCAGCCGCAGCTCGCCGGTCTCGTGGTAGACGAGCACGCCTTCGCCTCGGGTGAACGTCGCGGTGCCGGTGACCTCGCCCATCGGCTCGCCGTCGGCGGCCACGATGTCGCGCGAGAGCCGCCAGGTGCCGGCGAAGTGCGCGGCGAGGTCGGTGATCGCGAAGTCCACCCCGCCATTCTGCGCCCGCGCGTGCGGCGTGACGCGGCGGCGGGGCGGGGATCACACACAGCGTGACCGGTGCGGTGCGAGCGGGACACTCGTTCCGGAAACGCGCCGAGGCGCCCGGGGTGGCACCGCGGTGTCGGTGCCGGCGCCTAGAATCGGCCGGGTGGCTCACCCCGACCAGGCCCAGCGCTCCCCCGCCGTCGAGACCCTGCAGCGCGTGTTCGGCTATGACGCGTTCCGCGGTGATCAGGCGGACATCGTCGAAACCGTGATCTCCGGCAGAGACGCGCTGGTGCTGATGCCCACCGGCGGCGGGAAATCGCTGTGCTACCAGATCCCCTCGCTCGTGCGGCCCGGCGTCGGCGTGGTGATCTCGCCGCTGATCGCGTTGATGCAGGACCAGGTCGACGCGCTGCGCAACCTCGGCGTGCGCGCGGGATTCCTCAACTCCACGCAGGATTTCGGCGAGCGCCAGCGCGTCGAGGAAGCGTTCGTCGCGGGTGAGCTCGACCTGCTCTACCTGGCGCCGGAACGGCTCTCGGTCGAGTCGACCGTGCGGCTGCTCGACCGCGGGAAGATCGCGCTGTTCGCGATCGACGAGGCGCACTGCGTGTCGCAGTGGGGCCACGACTTCCGGCCCGACTACCTGATGCTGTCGTCGCTGCACGAGCGCTGGCCGGACGTGCCGCGCATCGCGCTCACCGCGACGGCGACCGAGGCCACGCACAAGGAGATCTCCGCGCGGCTCAACCTCGACGGCGCGCGCCACTTCGTCGCGAGCTTCGACCGGCCGAACATCCAGTACCGCATCGTCGGCAAGAACTCGCCGCAGAAGCAGCTGCTGGAGCTGCTGCGCACCGAGCACAAGGGCGACGCGGGGATCGTCTACTGCCTCTCGCGTGCGTCGGTGGAGAAGACGGCGGAGTTCCTGGTGCAAAACGGAATCCGTGCGGTGCCTTACCACGCGGGGCTCGACAAGCGCACCCGCGCGGAGAACCAGTCGCGGTTCCTGCGCGAGGACGGGCTCGTAGTGGTGGCCACCATCGCGTTCGGCATGGGCATCGACAAGCCGGACGTGCGGTTCGTCGCGCACCTCGACCTGCCGAAGTCCGTGGAGGGCTACTACCAGGAGACGGGCCGCGCGGGCCGCGACGGGCTGCCGTCCACGGCGTGGCTCGCCTACGGGCTGCAGGACGTGATGCAGCAGCGCAAGATGATCGAGAACGGCGAGGGCGACGAGGCCCACCGCCGCCGGCAGGCCGCGCACCTCAACTCCATGCTGGCGCTGTGCGAGACCGTCGAATGCCGCCGCACGCAGATCCTCGCCTACTTCGGCCAGACCGGCCAACCCTGCGGCAACTGCGACACCTGCCTCGCCCCACCCGAACGCTTCGACGGCACCATCCCGGCGCAGAAGCTGCTCTCCACCGTCGTGCGGCTGCGCAACGAACGGCGCCAGAAGTTCGGCGCAGGCCAGATCATCGACATCCTGCTCGGCAAGACGACCCCGAAGGTCACCCAGCTCCAGCACGACACGCTCAAGGTTTTCGGCATCGGCACCGAACTGCGCGAGCAGGAGTGGCGCGCGGTCGTCCGGCAGCTGCTGGCGCAGAACCTCCTTGCCGTGGAAGGGGACTACGGCTCCCTGGTCCTGACCGACGGCAGCACCTCGGTGCTCAACGGCTCACGCACCGTGTCCCTGCGCCGCGAACCGGAGCGCCCGGCCCGCGCGGCGCGCACTTCCCGCCGCAGCACCGCCGCGGCCGTGGAAATGCCCGCGGAAGCCGCGCCACTGTTCGAACGCCTCCGCGCCTGGCGCGCCGCCACCGCCAAGGACCAGGGCGTCCCCGCTTACGTGATCTTCCACGACGCCACGCTGCGCCAGATCGCCGCCGAGCGCCCCGGCTCGCTCTCCGACCTGGGCACCGTCAGCGGCGTCGGCGAGGCCAAGCTGGCGAAGTACGGCGAGGGCGTGCTGGCCGCGTTGGCGGAGGAATAGGTGCCGCCGTACATCATCTTGGCTTCGTCACCCAGACGAGCCGCACGTCGCGACGGGCTCCGAAGCCGGCGACTGCGACTTCCACTTCGGCGGCTTCGCCAAGCGCCGCCCTGAACTGGACGAAAACGAAGCGGCGCCCGGCCGCGGCGGTGACCGCAGGCGGTTCGAGAACGCATCCCCGGACGTCAGCAGGCGGTGATGACCCTGGTCTGCCGCCGCGGCCGGTTCCGGTGACCGGCGTTCACCAGGTGAGCATACGGTCGATTCGGCACCCGCCGGCTTACCTCGCGTCGGTCAGTGGCCCGGCTTCGGCTTGGTCACGTCGGAGACCTTCTGGGTCACACCGTTGATCTTCGCGTGGTACTTGCCCTTGGTCTTCTGGTCGACGAATTGGGCGGCCTTGCCCACGGCCTGGTTGACCTTCTCCGGGTTCTTCTTCACGTACGACGTGACGGCGCTGGCCGCGCCGGCCAGTACGGTGAGTCGTTTCAGCATTGCCATGGAGTCCTCCCGCGGGTTGCTCGTCATCCCCTCAACGCTGCGATGAGTACCCGGAGTTCCCCCGATTCGAACATTCCGGGCGCGGGCCCGGCGAAATTCCCGCGTCCCACGACGGCTGACCAGGCATGATCGGCCCCATGCGAGATCTGGCGGCGCTCCCGAAGGCGCACCTGCACGTCCACCTGGAGAGCACCGTGCGGCCGGCGACGCTGCGCGAGCTGGCCGACGTCAACGGCGTGCCGTTGCCGGGTGCGGCACGGGCGTTCACCGGGTTCCGGGACTTCGCCGACTACAACTCCCTCATCCGTGCCTGCCTGCGCACGCCGGAGGACTTCGAGCGTGTCGCCCGGGAGTTCTGCGTGGACGAAGCCGCGCAGGGCACGCGGTACGCCGAGGTGACGTTCACGGCCGCGTCGCACGGGGAACGGCTGGGGGACCTGGAGATGCCGCTCGCCTCCGTCCTCAAAGGACTGTCCCAAGGAGACCTCGAGACCCGCGTGCTCCTCGATCACTCGCGCCGCCGGTCCGTCGAACGCGCCGAGCGCACGCTGCGGCTCGCCCTCGCCCACAACGAGGTGCCCGGCCTCGGCATGGCGGGCGAGGAGCGCCACTCGCTCGCCCCGTTCGCCGGCGTCTTCGCCAAGGCGCGCGAAGCCGGGCTCCACCTCGTGCACCACGCGGGCGAGGACGCGGGGCCCGAGAGCATCCGCGAAGCCCTCGACGTCGGCCTCGCCGAGCGCCTGGGCCACGGCATCCGCGTCCTCGACGACCCCGAGCTGGTGGCCGAGGTCCGTGACCGCGGGATCGCGCTCGAGGTGTGCCCGACGTCCAACGTCGTCCTCGGCCTGGTGCCGGCCCTGGCGAAGCACCCGCTCCCCCGCCTCGTCGCCGCGGGCCTCGCCGTCACGCTGAACACCGACGTCCCCTCGGTCACGCACACCACGCTGACCGACGAGTTCACCGCCGCGCGCGACACGTTCGGCTACGACGACACCGCTCTCGCGGCCCTCGCCGAAACCGCCGTCACGGCGTCGTTCGCGCCGGAGGAGACGAAAACCGCGCTGCGCAAGGAGATCGCCGCGTGGCTCACACCGGCAGCAGGCGCGTGACCAGCGTGCTCAGCTGCTGCACGTTGCGGCACTCGTGCATCTCCACGAGCTCCGCGTACGCCAGCGCCGCGGAGTCGCCGGTGGACCACAGGGCGCGACGCTCGGGGTTGAGCCAATAGACGTGCCGCGCGCGGTCGCGGATGGCGCGGACGGCGTCGAGGTTGGGGTCGCCGCCGTTGGTGCGCGCGTCGCCGAGGATGAGCACCGACGTGCGCGGGCCGACGGCGTCGAGCCACTTGCCGGTGAACCCGCGCAGGGCGCCGCCGTAGTCGCTGTGCCCGTCCCAGCGCACCACGGCCGCCTCTTCGAGGATGCGCGCGCCGAGATGCTCCGGGTCGGCGACACCCGCGGTGACCAGGTGCGTGACCTCGTCGGTGCTGTCCACGAACGCGAACACGCGGATCTTGCTGAACTGATCACGCAGCGCCTGTACCAGCAGCACCGTGAAGTTCGCGAACCCCGCGACCGAACCCGACAGGTCGCACAGCAGCACGATCTCGGGCCGGCCGGGCCGCCGGTGCCGGAACGCCGGACGCACCGGCACACCACCCGTCGACAACGACCGCCGCAGCGTGCGCCGCAGGTCGATCTGCCCGCGGGTGGTGCGCTTGCGTCGCGCGGCCAGCCGGGTCGCGAGCTTGCGCGACAACGGCTGCACGGCGCGGCGCAGCTCGGCCAGCTGCGCCCGGCTGGCGATCAGGAAGTCCACGCGGTCCGCGGCCGGCGCGATCGCGTGCTTGGCCACGCGGTCGCGGCCCCGCACCTCGGCCGCGCGCCGGCGGGCCTCCGTGCGGACGTTCCCGCGGAAGTCCTCGACACGGCGGCGGACCTCGTCGCGCGTGAGCCGGTCGGTGAACTCGCCGCCCTCGTCGGAGCCGCCGCCCGCCGCCCGGATCGCGGCGAGCACGCGCACGATCAGCGTCTGCGGCTGTAGCCGATCCAGTGTCTGGTGCGCGGAGAACCCGCCGCCGGCGCCGGAACCCGCGCCGTACCCGCCGAGCATCTCCACGGCGACGCCCGCCAGCTGCGCCAGCGCCTGCTGGTCGCCCTCGGCGAGCGCGGCCGCCACGGCCTCCCGCAGCTGTTCGAGGTCCCGCGGCCGGTCGTCGCGCGCCAGCTCGGGCACGCCCACGCCGGCCGGGAAGTACAGGTCGAACGCGGCGTCGAACACCGCCCGCTGCCCGCCGCGGCGCACGAGCGCGGCGGCGAGGCCCTCGCGCACGAGCTCGCGGTCGTCGAAGCCGAGCACCTCCAGCGCGGCCCCCGCGTCGACGGTTTCGGCCGGGCCCGCGGGAATGCCCTGCGCCCGCAGCGCCTGCACGAACGCCGTGAGCCGCTCGGTGACGCCGGGCGCGCTCAAGACGCGTCCAGCACCTGGTCGAGCTTGAGGCCCGCACCGGCCTTGGTGATGTCGTCCTGGTGCTTGAGCACCACGCCGAGGCTCTCGCGCACGATCTGCTCGTCGAGCGTGCCGGCGCCGAGCTCCAGCAGCGTGCGCGCCCAGTCGATGGTCTCGGCGACCGACGGCAGCTTGCGCAGGTCCATGGCGCGCAGCGCGGCGATCACGCGGACCACGGAATCGGCCAGCGCGGCGTCGATGCCGGGCACGCGCAGCTTCACGATCCGCAGCTCGAGCTGCGGGTCGGGGAAGTCGATGTGCAGGAACAGGCAGCGCCGCCGCAGCGCCTCGGACAGCTCGCGCGTCGCGTTGGACGTGAGCACCACGAACGGGTCGCGGGTGGCGGTGATCGTGCCCAGCTCGGGCACGGTGACCTGGAAGTCGCCGAGTACCTCCAGCAGCAGGCCCTCCACCTCGACGTCGGCCTTGTCCGTCTCGTCGACCAGCAGCACGGTGGACTCCGTGCCGGAGATGGCCTGCAGCAGCGGGCGGCGCAGCAGGAACTCCTCACCGAAGATGTCGGTGCGCGCGTCCTCCCACGTCTCGTCGCGCCCGGCGGTGATGCGCAGCAGCTGCTTGGCGTGGTTCCACTCGTACAGCGCGCGGGCCTCGTCGATGCCCTCGTAGCACTGCAGGCGCACGAGCCGCGAACCGCTCACAGCGGCCACGGCCTTGGCCAGCTCCGTCTTCCCCACGCCGGCCGGGCCCTCGACGAGCAAGGGCTTGCCCAGCCGGTCGGCGAGGAACACGGTGGTCGCCACCGCCGTCGAGGCGAGGTAGCCGGCCTCGGCCAGCTGCGCCGACACGTCGTCGACGGACGAGAAGAACCCGGTGCCCACGTGACCTCCTAAGCGGATGCTCACCTCGCACTGTACTGGCCGCGCCTCAGTCCGTCTCCACGATCCGGTCGAGTGTGCGGTTGAGCTCCGCCACCGTCTCCTCCCCAGCCGCTCGGGCTCCAGGTGGACATCGCGTTCCCGCTGGGCCTCGACCGGACACCGGCCGGCTGGCCGGCGCCGATGGCGCGCTCGTCGCGGGACAGGTCACGGCGGCGCTGACGCTCGCCGCGGGCCGCACCGCGACCGTGGCCCGGCCGCATGGTGCGGGAGCCGAGCGGCTGATCGCGAGCTAGCATCTGGCCACGTGACCTACGTTGCGGCGACCAGCCGATACGACTCGATCCCCTACCGGCGCTGCGGGCGCAGCGGACTCAAGCTGCCCGCCATCTCCCTGGGCCTGTGGCACAACTTCGGCCACGACCGGCCGCTGCAGGTCCAGCGCGACATCCTGCGCCGCGCCTTCGACCTCGGCATCACGCACTTCGACCTGGCCAACAACTACGGCCCGCCCTACGGCTCGGCCGAGTCCAACTTCGGCCAGATCCTCGCCACGGACTTCAAGCCCTACCGCGACGAGCTGGTGATCTCGACCAAGGCCGGCTACGACATGTGGCCGGGCCCGTACGGCGACTGGGCCTCGCGCAAGTACCTGCTGGCCTCGCTCGACCAGTCGCTGGGCCGCATGGGCCTGGACTACGTCGACATTTTCTACTCCCACCGCTTCGATCCGGAGACGCCGCTGGAGGAGACCGTCGGGGCGCTCGACCGCGCCGTGCGCTCGGGCAAGGCGCTCTACGTCGGCATCTCCTCCTACAACTCCGAGCGCACCGCCGAGGCCGCGCGCCTGCTGCGCGAGCTGGGCACGCCGCTGCTGATCCACCAGCCCTCGTACTCCATGTTCAACCGGTGGACCGAGGACGACCACCTGCTCGACACGCTCGAAGAGGCCGGCGCCGGCTGCATCGCGTTCTCTCCGCTCGCCCAGGGCCTGCTCACCGACCGCTACCTCGGCGGCGTGCCGGCCGACTCGCGCGCGGCGCAGGGCAAGTCCCTCGACCCGGACACGATCACCGAGGACCGGCTCGCGAAGATCCGCGGCCTCGGCGAGATCGCCACCCGCCGCGGCCAGTCGCTGGCGCAGCTCGCGCTGGCCTGGGCCTTGCGCGACCCGCGCATGACGTCGCTGGTGATCGGCGCGAGCAGCGTCAAGCAGCTCGAGGACAACGTCGCCGCGCTGGACAACCTCGAGTTCACCGCCGAGGAGCTGGCCGAGGTCGACCGGTACGCGACGGAGTCGGACATCAACCTCTGGAAGCAGTCGAGCGACAGCTGACGGTCCGCCGGTGGCCGGTGGCGATGTTCGCGTCACCGGCCACTGTGGACGGTCGTCGGCAGCTCACCCGGCGCGCGTCGGCCGCGGTGCCGGCAGGTGCGAAGTCTCCGGGAACAGGTGCAGCGCGCGCAGCGCCGCGCCCAGCTCCGCGATGTCCGCCGGGTCGGTGAGCGAGCGGCCGAGCTCGTCGGTGATGCGGCGCAGGCGGTGGCGGATCGTGTTGGGGTGGCAGAACATCCGTTCCGACGTGAGTTTCGTGGAGCCCTGGCAGTCGAACCATGCGCGCAGCGTCAGCAGCAGCACGTTGCGGTCGTCGCCGGGCAGGTCGAGGATCGGGCGCAGCACGTGGTGCGCGAGCTGCACCGACGCCTCCGGCGCGCTGGCGACCAGGCCCGCGAGCGGCGACTCCGTGAACTGCACCAGGCCCGTCGAGCCGGGCGCCATGCTGGACAGCGCCACGCGGGCGAAGTGCAGTGCCCGGGAGGTGTTGCCCAGGCCCGAGAACACCGGGCTCATGCCCACGCGGCCCACCGGGGCTTCGCGCAGCAGGTCGATGGTCACCTTGCACGCCGACGGGTCGCGCAGCGACACCACACCCACCTGCAGGTCCGGCGTGAGCCGCCACGCCGAAGCGTGCTGGGCTTCGCGCAGGCGCTGCTCGATCTTCGGCAGCGGTTCGTGGCCCAGCCGCGGCGTTTCGGCCGCGACGACCACGAAGCTGCCGTCCACGGTCAGCTCCAGCACGCGGGCGATGTCCCACAGCGTGCCCTCGGTCGCGGCGCCGCCGGCGAACAGCGCCTCCACCAGAGCGGAGCGCCGGTTCTGGTGCGCCACCACGACTTCGGCCGCGGTGTCCCGATAGGACGAAGTGAGCGCCTCGGCGTAGTCGTCGACCAGCGCCCACACCGCGGATGTCGCGGCGACGAGCCCGGCGAGGTCCTGGTGGTCGCCGCGCGCGGTCAGCAGCACGAACCGGTGCCACACCTCGGTGAGCCCGATCCGGTAAGCACGCAGGACTTCCGGCAGTGGCGCGCCCTGCAGCGCCCGCGCGCGGCCGGTGGCCCGCGCCTGGGACAAGTCGGGCACGTCTTCGCCGCGCAGCGTGCGCATCACGTAGTCGAGGTTGGCGCGCACGGAGTTGCGCAGTTCGGCGTGGGTGACGAACCGCTCGTCGCGGTAGACCGGCATCTGCTCGAGGATCTGGTGCGTGGTCGCTTCGATCAGCTCGGGCATGGCGGTTTCGACCTCGGCGGCCAGCACCGAGACGACGGGGGCGAGCCCGTCGCGCAGAACTGTCTGGTAGTGCATCAACGCCCTCCAGGCCTGGGCGAAGGGCGCTCGCGCGCCCCTCGCCCGTGACCGTACGGGGACTCGTCGTTGAGCCCTCGGGAAGGTCATCTAACACGACACCCGCTCACTCGGCCGGGTGAACCTGTGACACTTGCCGCGAATGCGGAAGAACTGATGTAGAACTTCCGCATTCGCGGGTCACATCTTCGCGGCGGCCGCCTTGATCGCCTCGCGGATGCGGAAGTACGAACCGCAGCGGCACACGTTCTCGATCGCGTCGATGTCGGCGTCGGTGGGGTTCTTGGTCTTCTTCAGCAGCGCGACGGCGGCCATGATCTGGCCCGGCTGGCAGTAGCCGCACTGCGCGACGTCCTGCTCCAGCCACGCTTCCTGCACCGGGTGCAGCTTGTCTCCGTCGGCGAGGCCCTCGATCGTGGTGACCTCACGGCCCTCGCACTCCGAGACCGGCGTGACGCACGGGTTCATCGCCTCGCCGTCGAGGTGGCTGGTGCAGGCCTTGCAGACGTTGATGCCGCAGCCGTACTTGAGGCCGCGCACCTTCAGCTTGTCGCGCAGCGCCCACAGCAGCGGCAGGTTGGCTGGCGCGTCGACGGTGACGGTCTTCCCGTTCACCACGAAGGTGTAGTTGGGCATGCGAGAACTCCTTGGTGTGGTGGGGAGATCAGCGGGGGAACGGGTCGAAGTCGACCGGGAAGTTGATCGGGAAGCTGCGCGGCTTGATCCCCGTGGCGCGCGCGTACGCGTTGGCGATCGCCCCCACCGGCGCGGGCAGGCCCAGCTCGCCCGCACCGCCGATTTCGCTGCCGTTGGCCGGCATCACGAACACGTTCACGTCCATCGGCGCGTTCTTCTGCCGCGCGTAGTGGAACTGCGAGTAGCTGCCTTCGAGCGGGAGTCCGTTGTCGATGTGCAGGCCCGCGGTGAGCGTGGTCGAGATGGCGTCGGTGAGGCCGCCGAGCATCTGCGACTGGATGCCGCGGGGGTTCACCGGCTTGCCGACGTCCACGGCGATCGTCGCCTTGGTCACGCGCGGGTTCTTCGGGTCGCGCGCATCCATCTCGACCAGGCAGGCGGTGTAGGACTTGTACTCGCCGTGCACCGCGATGCCCTGGGCGAAGCCCTTCGGCATCTTCTTGCCCCACTCGCCGAGCTCGGCGACCTTGTCCAGCACCGCCTTCTGGCGCGGCTCCTTGATGAACTCGCGGCGGAACTCCAGCGGGTCCTTGCCAAGCTTGGCCGCGATCTCGTCGGCCATGATCTCCTCGGCCCCGCGGGTGTTCGCGGAGTACACCGAACGCCACGCCGAGGTGTGGAACTTCAGCGGCACCTCGTTGAGCAGCTGCGTTGTGACGGCGTAGTTGTAGGGCGACTTCACCGTCAGCAGGAACACCGTCTGCGCGAAGCTCAGGTTGCCGCCCACGGGCAGCTTCGCGGCGAACGCGGTGAGGATCTCGCCGAGGCCGTGGCCCCAGTCGGTCTCGACGCTGGCCACGCGGTGCTCGAACGTGAGCACCTGGCCGAGCGCGAACGTCGCGCGGATCTTGTGGTGGCTCGCGGCGCGGGCGCGGCCGTGGCGCATGTCGTCGATCCGGCTCCACATGAGCCGGACGGGCTTCTTCATGGCCTTGGAGATGTGCGCGGCTTCCAGCGCGGCGTCGAAGAACAGCCGGCGGCCGAACGAGCCGCCGCCCTGCTGGACGTGCACGGTGACCTTGTTCTCCGGCAGCCCCAGCTCCTGCGCGATGGTCTGCTTCGCGACGATCGGCGACTTCAGGCCGGCCCAGATGGTGGCGCTGTCCTCACGGACGTCGGCGACCGCGGAGTTCGACTCCATCGGCGCGTGGCTGACGAACGCGAAGTCGAACTCGCCGTCCACGTACTGCGTCAGCAGCGGCGGCACCACGAACGGCAGCGCCGCGGCCTGCAGCTTCTTCGTGATGGACGCGTTGTTCTCGCCGTCGACGGTGCCCGCGTTCCAGGTGACGTCGAGGGCGTTCTTGCCGTCGAGCGCCTGGCCGAAGGTCTCGGCCATCACCGCGACGCCGGTCTGCACGACGGCGATGTCGATGATGCCGGGCATCGCGCGCACGGCCGCCTCGTTGTTGACCTTCTTCACCGTGCCGTTGATCGTCGGCGGGCGCCGCACCATCACCGGCATCGCGCCGGGGATGTCGAGGTCGAGCGTGTAGACCTGCTTGCCCGTGACCATGGCGAGCGCGTCCTTGCGCGACGTCGGGGTGCCGACCAGCGTGTGGGCCGACTCGGCCTTCGGCTTCACGGCCGCGGTGGACAGGTCCGCGCGAGCCGCCGGGCCGGCGAGCACGCCGTAGGAAGCCTTGCGCCCGTCCGGGGCGCGCACGAGGCCGTCGCGGGTGGTCAGGCGCGCGGCCGGGACGTTCCACTGCGAGCTGGCGGCGGACACCATCCGGGCGCGGGCCGTCGCGGCGGCGGTGCGGATCGGGTCGTACAGCGAGCGCATGGTGTTGGAGCCGCCGGTGAGCTGGTTGAACAGCAGCTCCGGGCGCGCGTCGGCCAGCACCACGTCGACCTTGTCGAGCGGCAGGTCCATCTCTTCGGCGACGAGCATCGCGCTGGCCGTGTTGATGCCCTGGCCCACCTCGGCGCGCGGCAGCTGCAGGCGCACGCGGCCGTCGGTGGTCACCTCGAGCACCAGCATGCCGGCCGTGGGCGCGTTCGAGAGCGTGAGCACGTCGCCGAGGTCGAGGATCTCGGCGGGCTGCGGCAGCGTGGGCACCACGGCTTCGGCCTTGTCCGGCACGAGGGTGTCGAACGACAGCTTCGTCGCGACGGTCAGCGTCGGCGCGGCGACCAGGTAGGTGAGGAAGCGGCGGCGGCCGACGCGCCCGTCGTCGTCCGGCGCGGCGTCGCCCTGTGGTCCGGGGCTGGTGGTGGGACTGGCCATCGGGAATCCCTTCGAGGCACTCGCGCCGGTGCGGACGGCGCGGCCGGGCGAGCGCCGCGGCGGTGCCCGGGTGGTGGGGTGGTGGGGTGGTGTGACGCAGTGGTGGAGCGGGAGGTCTGGCGCGCCACGCTAAGGACGTGACAGAAACGACGCAACGCGCAGTAGTCGTGTCGACTGATGTCTGTGATGAGGTAACAGGCGACCGCCTTCGAATGTGCGTCGTGACACATTCACCACTGGTCGGATCGGGCGTTCACGGGGGCGCCTACGGGTGAGCGCGGGCTGCGCCGGATGGCCGTTCGGACACTCGCCTGGTCTCGGCTCCGCGCGCCGCGCGCCGGGATGGCGCCGACAGCCCGTATCGTCGTCTGGACGCTCTGCCGCTGGTCACCGAACGGGTGAAAAGAAGGTTTCCTGCCGAAGTCGGTTACCTTGGCAGTGGTGACATCGGCACGAGTAGGAAGCGGGCGGCACGTGGTGGGCGCGGGGACTCCGCCGGTCGGCACGCCGGCCGGGATGCGCAGGATCAACCAGCGGGCGGTGCTCGACCTGCTGCGCCGCGGCGGGCCGGTGACGCGGCCGCAAGTCGCGAAGGACACCGGGCTGTCCAAGCCGACGGTGAGCCAGGCACTGCTGGCGCTGGAGGCCGCGGGCCTGGCGCGGGCGACCGGGCACACGTCCACCGGCACCGGCCGTTCCGCCGTGCTCTACGAAGCCGACCCCACCGCGGGGTACGTGCTGGGCGTGGACATCGGGCGCGAGCACATCCGCGTCGCCGTGTCGGACCTGGGCCGCACGACGGTGGCGCGACGCGACGCCCGCAACACGGCCCGCTCCGGCAGCGCGCTCGTCGCCTCCGTCGGCCGGCTGGCGCGCGAGATCGTGGCCGAGGCCGGGCTGACCGACGCCGACATCGTGGTGCGCGTGCTGGGCTCCCCAGGCGTCGCGGACCCGGCGAAGCGCTGCTTCCGGCACGCGCCGAACCTGCCGGGCTGGGGCAAACCCGGCCTGCTCGACGACCTGGAGGCCGCGCTGGGCGCCGGCCTGGTCGTGGAGAACGACGCCAACCTCACCGCCGTCGGCGAGTGGGAAAGCGGCGCCGCCCGCGGCGCGTCCGTGGTGGGCTGCCTCATGATCGGCACCGGCGTCGGCATGGGCCTCATGGTCGACGGCCGCGTCTTCCGCGGCGCGACGGGCGCCGCGGGCGAGATTGGCTACCTCCCCTACGGCCGCACGCAGTCCGGCGGAGAGGTCCCGGCCCGCGGCCATCTCGAAGAGGCCACCGCCGCCCAGTCCGTGGTCCGCGGCGCCCGCGAACTCGGCCTGGGCACGGCGAAATCGGCCCGCGAGGTCTTCCGCCTGGCCCGCGAGGGCGACGAACTGGCCCAGCGCGCGGTGCGGACGGAAGCCGACCGCCTCGCCTACACGGTCGCCTCCGTGGCCGCCGTGGTGGACCCCGAACTCATCGTCCTGGGCGGCGGCATCGGCACCGCCGCCGACCTCCTGCTGGACCCCATCGACCGCGCCCTGCGCTCCTTCACCCCTCTCGTCCCGACCGTCGTCCAAGGCGAACTGGGCGACGACGGCGTGCTGACGGGGGCGATGAGCGTGGGGTTGCGGGCCGCGGAGGGGTTGGTGTTCGAACGTCGGGTCGGGGCGGCCTGAGCCTCACTGTGACCCGGCCGCGAGCCGGGATGCCTCGGCCAGCTCGGCCAGGTGGTGCAGCGAGTTGACGAGGTGGTCAGGGGGGAACGGCGGGAACCGGATACCGCGATCGCGGATGGACTGCGGTACCGCCGACCAGTCGTAGGTGAGCGTGACTTCGGTGCCGGACGGACCGAGCGGCGTGAGGTCGTAACGCCACGTCCAGCCCCCGAACTCCAGCTCGCCGTCTTCTTTCTCCTGCCCGGTGAACCAGCCGACGACGCGCGGCGGCTCGAACACGTGAACCTTGTTGACCACCCGATAGCCCGTGCCGTAGTACATGTCCATCCAGAACAGCTGCCCCACCTCGGTGAGCAGCGCCCGGTCGACGGGTTCCCGGACCCAGCCGGTGCCGTCGATCGCGGAGTGGGCCGCCGGGTCCGCCAGGATCGCGAAAACCGTGCCGGCGGGTACTGCGATGGTCAGGGTGGCGCTCACGTTCTTCTCGGTCATGACGGGCACGCTCCTCATCGGCTCGTCTCGGGCTTCCTCCGGTGTGAAGCCCTGTGCGCCCACTCGACGAACGCACCGGCGCCGGTTCGACACCGCGACTGAACATTCCCGCGCGGCCGACAGCTCGGCCGCGGTGGTCGGCGGGCGGCCGGGGTGGAATCATCGGGCGTTGTGAGCATCGAGCCGGACCGGCGCCTGATCGACCCGGAGCGCGTGGCCGCCGCTGTCGCCGGACTGGGTGACAGGGCGGTCATCGAAGAGTGGGCCGGGCGGTTCGCCGTGGTCGCCGATCCGTCGCGGCTGGCGTTGCTCGTGTCGATCCACTACGCGCGCGAGATCAGCGTCACCGACCTCGCGGCGGCCACGGGCATGACGGACACCGCCGTTTCGCAGGCGCTGCGGCTGTTGCGGGCCCACGGATTCGTGACCGCGCATCGCGACGGGCGCGTGGTGCGATACCGGCTGGCGGACGCGACCGTGCACGAGCTGATCCACCGCGTGCGCCCCCACGACACGGGTGCCGCGGAACCGGATCCGGACCGGTAGGTTTGCACGCATGATCGGACTGCCGGACACCATCACCGCCTGTCTGTTCGACCTCGACGGCGTGCTGACCGGAACGGCCGTACTCCACCGTGAAGCGTGGAAACGGACGTTCGACGAGTTTCTTCGCGGCCGGGACGGCGACACGTTCCGGGAGTTCACCGACCACGACTACGCGGCGTTCGTCGACGGCCGCCCGCGCGCCGACGGCGTGCGCGAGTTCCTGCGCTCCCGCGACATCCGGCTGCCCGAAGGCTCCCCCGACGACGGCGTGAACGAGCCGACCGTGAACGGCGTCGGCAACCGCAAGAACGAGCTGGTCCTGAAGATCATCGAAGAGCGCGGCGTGAACCCCTACTCCGGCTCCGTGCGCTACCTCGAAGCGGCGAAGACGGCCGGCCTGCGCATCGCCGTGGTGACGTCGTCGGCCAACGGCGCGAAGGTGCTCGCCGCCGCGGACCTGACGAAGTTCGTCGAGGCCCGGATCGACGGCCTGGTCATCCGGCGCGACAACCTCAAGGGCAAGCCCGCCCCCGATTCCTTCCTCGCCGGCGCGAAGGCGCTCGGTGTCGAGCCCGCGCACGCGGCCGTGTTCGAAGACGCGCTGTCGGGCGTGCAGGCCGGGCACGCCGGCCACTTCGGTTACGTGGTGGGCGTGAACCGCGCCGATCAGGCCGACGAACTGAAAGCCCACGGCGCCGACGTTGTGGTCGACGACCTCGCCGAACTCCTGGAGAAGGCATGACCGAAACGCAGTTCGGCTACGAGTGCTCGCCGTGGGAGCTGCGCTGGCGCGGCCTCGACGTCGACGCGCTGCAGCGCACCGAGTCGGCGTTCGCGCTGTCCAACGGCCACATCGGACTGCGCGGCACGCTCGAGGAAGCCGAGCCGCGCGGGCTGCCCGGTACGTACCTCAACGGCTTCTACGAGCAGCACGAACTGCCCTACGCCGAAGGCGGCTACGGCTACCCCGAGGAGGGGCAGACCGTGGTCAACGTGACCGACGGCAAGATCCTCCGGCTGCTGGTGGAGGACGAGCCGCTCGACATGCGCTACGGCACGGCGCTGGAGCACGACCGCGTGCTCGACTTCCGCAGCGGCACCCTGACCCGCTCCACCGAGTGGTCCTCCCCCACGGGCCGCCGCGTGCGCGTGAAGACCGAGCGGCTCGTGTCGTTCACGCAGCGCGCGATCGCGGCGATCCGCTACGAGGTGGAGCCGCTCGACGAGGACCTGCAGCTCGTGGTCCAGTCCGACCTGCTGGCCAATGAGCCCATCGAGTCCGACGCCCGCGACCCGCGCGTCGCCGCCGCTCTCGACACGCCGCTGGTGTCGCAGTTCAACCGCGCGGCCAACTACCAGGCCGTGCTCGTGCACCAGACGCGCAACTCCGGCCTGCGCATGGCCGCCGCGATGGACCACAAGATCGAGGTCGACGACGGCATCCGCACGCGCATCCACAGCGAGGACGACCTCGCGCGGCTCACGGTCGCCGTCGACGTCCCGAAGGGCGGGCGCCTGCGGATCACGAAGTTCCTCGCCTACGGCTGGTCCGCGCAGCGGTCCGTGCCCGCGCTGCGGGCGCAGGTCGAGGCCGCGCTCGCCGGCGCGCGGCAGACGGGGTGGAAAGGGCTGATCAGCGAGCAGCGCCAGTACCTCGACGACTTCTGGGCCACCTCGGACATCGAGATCGACGGCGACCCCGAGCTTCAGCAAGCCGTGCGGTTCGCGGTGTTCCACCTGCTTCAGGCCGGGGCCCGTGGCGAGCAGCGCGCGATCGCCGGCAAGGGCCTGACCGGTCCCGGATACGACGGACACGCGTTCTGGGACACCGAGACCTTTGTGCTGCCCGTGCTCACCTACACGATCCCGGGCGCGGCAAGGGATGCGCTCAGCTGGCGGCACTCCACAATCGACAAGGCCAAAGAACGCGCGAAGCAACTCGGCCTGAGCGGCGCGGCGTTCCCGTGGCGGTCCATCACCGGCGCCGAGTGCTCGGCGTACTGGCCCGCGGGCACCGCGGCGTTCCACGTGAGTGCCGACATCGCCGACGCCGTGCAGCGCTACATCAACGCGACCGACGACGAGGAGTTCGAAAGCGGCTGTGGCGCCGAACTCCTGGTGGAAACCGCGCGGCTTTGGGCTTCGCTCGGGCACTTCGACCGCCACGGGCACTTCCGCATCGACGGCGTGACCGGCCCGGACGAGTACTCGGCGGTGGCGGACAACAACGTCTACACCAACCTGATGGCGCGACGGAACCTCCTTGCCGCGGCGCAGGTGTGCGAGAAGTACCCCGCCGCCATGCAGCAGTTCGATGTGGACATCGCGGAGATCGACAGCTGGCGCTCCGCGGCCGAGGCGATGTTCCTGCCGTACAACCAGGAACTCGGCGTGCACCCGCAGTCGGAGGGCTTCCTGGAGCACGACGAGTGGGACTACAAGGGCACCGACCCGGCGTTCTACCCGCTGCTGCTGAATTACCCGTACTTCGACCTGTACCGCAAGCAGGTCGTGAAGCAGGCCGACCTCGTGCTGGCGCTGCACCTGTGCGGCGACTCGTTCAGCCCCGAGGAAAAGGCCCGCGACTTCGCCTACTACGAGGCCCGCACGGTGCGCGACTCGTCGCTCTCGGCCGGCACGCAGGCCGTGATCGCGGCCGAGGTGGGCCACCTGGACCTCGCGTACGACTACCTGGCCGAGGCCGCGCTGACCGACTTGCACGACGTGCACAACAACGTCCGCAACGGCCTGCACATGGCCTCGCTCGCCGGCGCGTGGCAGGGCACCGTCGCCGGCTTCGGCGGCCTGCGCGACCACGGCGGGCAGCTCTCGTTCGCCCCGCGCCTGCCCAGGCAACTCGGCGGCATCACCTTCCGCCTGGCCTTCCGCGGCACGCGCTTCCAGGTCGCCATCCGCCCCGGCGAGGCCACCTACCACGTCCTCGAGGGCGAGCCCCTGGAACTCGTGCATCACGGCGAGCGCTTCACGGTCACCACGGACCCCGTGACGCTCCCCATCGCGGACGTCGACCCGGGCGACCCGCCGCTGCAGCCCTACGGCCGCGCACCCCAACGCCGGGACGGGTCGAAGCTGCGCCAGTTCGTGGCCCCGGAGGCCTGAGTTCCCCGGCCCCGCGGGCGCTCAGGCTCCGCGGGGCTCTACCACCGGCTCGACCACCCGGCCACCACCACACCTGCGCCTGCGGCCACCCCGAATCCGCCGGCGCACCACAAACCGACGCTCAGGAGTCTTCAGCGTCTTCGGTGCCCGGTGGCGGCTCCACCTCCGCCGTATGACTCGGCGTCAGATCCGGCCCCGGAGCCGTGGGCACCTCGGAGTGCACACGACTGGGGTCGGGCAGCGTCAGGTCGTCTTCGTCGTCTTCGGAGCGGTCGCGCGGGAAGAGCTCACGTGTCATGGGTCCGGGATACCTCGTTCGGCCTGGTCGCACCAGGGGTGTCACGCGGCCGGACGCGAACCCGTGCTGTCCGGCGTCGTGGCGAGGGCGTCGAGCAGGGTGAGCAGGAGGCCGTCGCGGGTGGACCAGGGGCAGATGGCCATGCGGCCGCCCGTGATGGTGAGCAGGGCTTCGGCCACGACGGCGCCGCCGAGGGCTTGCTGCGCGCGCTGGCGCGAGATGCCGGGCAGTTCGGCGCGTTTGGCCGAGGGCATGGCGGCCAGGCGCGGGATCCAGACGCGCAGATCGTCGAG